>CAZZPI010000111.1:0-7459 GCA_964655865.1 uncultured Nitrospiraceae bacterium | reverse complement strand
CGCCGATATAACCTTCGGTCCATCACAACCTTGCCGCCGTCCGTGGCGTAGTCATAGAACACGCCGACAATGCGGAAAGAGGCGGGACCGGACGGCGTCGTGAGCGCCACGATATCACCCTCTTTCACCCCCACCTTGTCCGCCAGCACCTCCGACACCAAGACGCCGTCGGTCTCCACCGCTTCGGTGAGGACTCTCTTGAAGTCTCCTCGGCGAATCAAGTAACGGCTCCGTTCGGCGTGCAGTCGCAAGTCCCTTGAGACCAAAGCGACTGGTCGCCCCCTAACCTCGACCCGAAGGTCTCGATACGAATCCACCGCCGCGACGCCCTCCACCTCTCGGATAGCCACCTCCCAGTCGGCGGGAAGCGTATTGGCCACCTCTCCCGCTTGCGCTCCCGTGAGCCAGGTCGTCGGCGCGACGATCACATCGGCGAGGACAGTCTCCTCGATCCACACTTCAACCGTATGACGGAAGCTGCGGACCATGATGGCGACCCCGACCATGATGGCGATGCCAATCATCAGGGCCGAGACGGTCACCCCGTGACGACCTGGTGTGCGGCCGAGGTGGGAAAGGGCCATGCGCCGCAGCGCCCTTGTCAGTCCCGAGCCGACGCGTGGCTCGCCCTCTCCTCCGAAACGGCTGATCGCCTGGATGAGAATGGGAAGCAGGCAAGAGAGCCCCGCCAGCAATCCCAACGCAGCCAGGTACCCGAAGACCGGAACATCCCCCGCCGGCCTTCCGAACGACAAGGCCAACGCCGCTCCCAGCAGCACACAGCCGACCAGCGCCAGCAACTTGGCTCTGCCCTCCTGCACCGCTTCGTAGGAGCCAGGCGCCAAGGCTTGCACCGTCTGGGTACGGCCCGCATCCAGGCTCGGGGCGACCGCACCGATCAACGAGACGCCGACGCCGACCAGCATCCCTTCCGCCAGGAATCGCGCGATGATCTCGTGGCTCATCCCCCCACCGATCTCGTTAAGGTTGACATAGAGCTCTGCCACGGTTCGGTTCATCAATTGTGCGAGGCTCTTGGCCAAGAGCACGCCGAACACCCCTCCTGCAAGCCCTCCCAACAACCCCAGGATCGCCGCTTCAAACAGGAACAATCCGACGACCGCCGGCCGTCGCATCCCCAGCGCGGAATAGATCCCGATTTCTCGTCTCCTCTGAGCCACACCGAAGGAGACCGTGTTGTAAATCAGGAAGACGGCGACCAGCAGACCGACGCCGCTCAGCACGGAGAGGTTCATTTGGAAGGCCCGCACCATGCCTTCCACTTGTTCGGTGCGGTGTGTGGGGCGCTCGATACGCACCGACGCAGGAACCAACGTTCGAAGCTGTGCAGCGATGTCGGTCACCGAACGTCCCGGCGCCGTAGTGATCAGGATGCGATCCAAGCGGCCGTCCATGCCGAGGAGATTCTGGGCCGCGGCGATGTCCATGACCAGTCTGTGCTCCCAAACGGCGCGTTCTTTCCCTTTCTTGCCGAGGAACCCTCGAACTTTCAGCTCATGAACATGAGCCCCCACCACGACCGGCAAACGTGACCCCGGTTCGAGATGCATTTCCCTCGCGAGCTGTGTGCCGACATAGACGGAGTCCGGTGCAAGCAGGATGTCGAGGGCCTCTGTTGCGTCGGCGACAGATTCGACTCTGAAGGTCATGGCCTCCTCTTCTTGCAGCAGGTCGAGGCCTGTCAGGATAGCCGTGTGGGTTCCCGCCGAACCACCCACGATTCGGACCACTTGCTCAATCACTGGCGCCGCCGCCACGATGTCCGGCACTCGCTGCAGCGCCGCGAGCACCTCTTCGTCAAACCCGAGGTCGCCTCCCGCCGCCTCGAGCGTCGCGCTGCCGGTGACCGAAAACACCGCCTGCTCGAACTCCCGCAGGACGTCTACGTTGGCGGTTCGCACGGCGACGAAGGCGGAAACGCCCAGGGCGACCCCCAGGACCATCAACAGGGAGCGGACCGGCCGTTCCAGCCAATGCGCGCGCCATAAGAGCAGGAGCAACCGAATTGACACAAGAAGCCTCCTCGTCGAGCGATGCTCGACACGGGAGGGGGCCCGAACCAACGCCCCTCCCTCTTGTTCTTGGCGCGGCAGAAGCCGCCGGTTCATTCACCCCGGGGCCATGGCGCGCCAGCCGTACCTGAGGGCCAGGACGTTCTTGGCCCATGAAGTGGGGTCGCTTCGCGACGGGAGTCATTCCGTCGCCATTAGGTCGAGCGGCGCTCGACACGGGAGGGGGCCCGAACCAACGCCCCTCCCGTACCCACTAGGGGATTGTTCCGTCGATTCTATAGGAGACTCGTTTACAGTACTATGCGTGTTTGGTAGACTAGCAGCATCCCCTAAGATAAGAAAGGAGTAGAGCCATGGCCACGGCTGGTGCTCATCGCAAGGCAGGAGCGGGGCGTCGGTCAGGCGGGAGCACCGAGGGCAAAAGTCTGTCACCCAGACAGCGACAGGTGCTCGCCTTAGTCGCGCAGGGACTCACCAACCGGGAAATCGGCGCCAAGCTCGGGATCAGCGTACGGACGGTCGAGGTCCATCGCTTCAGCCTGATGCGCCGGGTTCGCGCCAGCAACGTCGCCCAGCTCTTACGCCAAGCCTTGCTCCGAGGTCTCCTCCCGAAGAATTTCCTCACCCGAGCAAGTCGGTAGGATGCCTTGAGCGCCTCAACGATTCCTCGCGATCCCTGAGAGAGCGCGACTCGTCCGCGGACAGCAGCGCAGGAGCGTTTATAATTCTTTTAATTTGCCCCGGCAGTCGTCCACGGATTTGTAGCCTTTCCGCTCCAGCGTCCCGGCGAGCTCTGCTTCCAATCTCGCAAAGACCGCTACGCCTTCTTCCACCAACGCCGTGCCGACTTGGATCGCGGTGGCCCCACAAAGCATGTGCTCGAACGCATCGCGCCCGGTCACCACCCCTCCGGTGCCGATGATCGGGATGCGCCCCTCGAACAGCCGCCAAAACGCTCGCACATTTGCCAACGCCACGGGCTTGATGATCGTCCCACCCAGTCCCCCGAATCCTCCCTTGGGCTTGATCACTGCCGTCTCCCTGTCGGGATCGACCACCAGACCGTTCCCCACGGAGTTGATCAGCGTGAGAAAATCGACGCCCGTCCCCTTGAGAACTTTGGCCATCACCGCATGGTGAGCCGGGTCGAAGTAGGGCGGAAGCTTCACGCCCATGGGGACCGTGATGACGCGACGGAGCCGTTTGAGAAGCCGCTCGGAATCGTCCGGGTCATAGCCGATCTGCGGCTTGCCGGGGATGTTCGGGCAGGACAGATTGACTTCGACGAGATCGGGCCGGCTGCGATTGATCGTCTCGGCGATGGTGATGAAATCATCCTCGCACAAGCCGGCGACGCTCGCGATCACCGGTTTCCCGAACCGGCGCAGGTGCGGGATCAGGTCCGCATAGGCGCGATATCCGAGATTCGGGAGCCCCATCGAGTTAATCGACCCGCCGGGAAAGCTATAGTACCGGGGCTCGGGATTGCCCTGCCGCGGCTCGAGCGTCATGGACTTGGTCACGACCGCGCCGGCGCGTGATCCGCCGAGCGCTTCCAACTCCTCCCGCGTGACACAGAGGGCGCCTGACGCGTTCATCAAGCAGGTAGGGAATGTTACGCCGGCGATGGAGGTTCTAAGGTCCATCTCTGCCTCACTACACGGTCACCATGGCCGATGTCTTCCCCACGACCCGTCCATCACGCATCGTCCACACGACATCAGCCTGATTTGCCGCCTCTTGGCTGTGCGTGACGAGGATGACGGTCGTACCGAAACGCTGGGGCACCATCCGCAGGAGTCCGATGACGGCCGCCCCCTGACGCGAATCCAGATTACCCGTCGGTTCATCGGCCAAGATCAACCCAGGTCGGTGCACCAGCGCTCGGGCGATGGCCACTCGTTGTTGTTCTCCCCCTGAGAGCTCAGCAGGCCGATGTCGGCGACGCCCGCTCATTTCCACTGTCTCGAGCACGTGGGCCACACGGCCTTCGATATCGGCGCGGCGCGTGCCACGCAGCAGCAAAGGGAGGGCTACATTTTCCTCAGCCGTAAGGCCGGGGATGAGGTGGAAGGCCTGGAACACGATCCCGATCTTGTGGCGTCGGCAGTCGGTCCAATCCATGCTCGAAAAGCCGCTCGTGGACACTCCATCCAAGAAGATCTCTCCGGATGTCGGGAGGTCCAGCCCCCCGATCAGGTTCAGCAACGTGCTTTTCCCGCACCCGCTTGGTCCGACAAAGACGTTGAAACTTCCCTGCTCGATCTCGATGCTGACGTCCTGGATCGCGTGAATCATGCCGCTGCCGCGGCGGTAGGTTTTGGAGACCTGCCGGAGCGTTACCATACCGGGCCTGTTGGGGTTGACCGGGGCATCAGGGGAGCATCTCGTGAGGCGCTTTCGTATATCACACTGAGTCCCAAGCTCACAACCTTGACAGAGAGGCTCCGATCCCCTAGAACTTCTTCGCATTCACACCGAACCGAACGGTCATGTTGAGAGTGTCGGGGTCCCGGTTCACGACGGCTAGGCGGCTACTCCGTTCAACCGTGCACCTCGTCTTTCCGCACGCGTGCGCCATCTGTCGGCGCGACCTTGGAGGCGATCTCGTTCCCTTCTTCTGTGACGTCTGCTGGGCTGGTATCGAGCCGCTGCGTGGGGCGTCGTGTCCACGCTGTCACCTTCCCTTCAAGTCGCCGACCGCCACTGTGGAGAGTCCTACCCACACCTGCGGCGCCTGTCGCGCACGCCCTCCCGCCTTCACTCGAGCGTGGGGGCTTTATCCGTTACAATCTCCCCTGCAAGATGCGCTGTGGCTCTACAAGTACAACGGGAAAGTGTCCTTGGCCCAGCCGCTGGCGCGATTATTTCTGACGGCGTTTCCTGCCTCGCCGTCCGCAGATGTCATCGCCCCGGTGCCGCTCTCCCCGCAGCGCCTGCGCCATCGCGAGTACAACCAATCCCTGCTGCTCGCAGCGCACCTGAGTCGCGCCATGAATCTCCCGCTCTCCTATGGAAACCTGATCAGAGTGAAGGACACCGAGGCGCAAACCACCCTCACGCGCTCCGCGCGCCTCAGGAACCTCCGGCGCGCGTTCCACGTCGCAAGGCCTGAGGAATTCGAGGGCAAACGCATCTACCTTATCGACGACGTGATGACCACCGGCACAACCCTGAATGAATGCGCCAAGACGCTCAGAAAAGCAGGCGCGGGCGACGTCTATGCCATTGCCCTTGCCCGCGCCGTTCCGGTCGGCACGGTTCCGGACTTTATAAACTCACGACCGGATCATGCTTAGGAGACTTCGATGCCTATCTATGAGTATCGCTGCCAAGACTGCCGCAAACGCACGACCGTCCTGCTCTTGAGCATCAAACAAGCAGCACCCACGGTCTGTCAGCACTGCGGAGGAACCAACCTTGAACGGCTCCTCTCCAAGTTCGCGTCGCCGAAGTCTGAAGAGGCTCGGCTGGATGCGCTCGCGGACCCGGGTCGCCTGGGCGGCCTCGATGAAAACGATCCTGCCGCCATGGCCCGGTTCATGAAAACCATGGGGAAAGAATTGGGCGAGGATATTGGCGATGAGGTGGATGCCGCCATGGAGGAAGGCAGTATCGAGAAAGGGGGAGAATCGACTTCCTTCGACGGTTGAGGTCACGTATTGCCATCAATCTTCGCTTGACATTCGTAGAACCCCTGACTAGCATAGCCCCGTGATTTCCTCCCACTCTTACCCGGAGCGGTGAGGCTGGGATGGTCAAGGCGCCGAAGAACGAGCTGCTGACGGCCGCGGAAGCTTCTCGTTACCTCCGCATCACGTCACAGACGTTATATCGGTACCTTCAGCGCCATCAAGTGCCCGCTTTCAAACTGGGCAGGGAATGGCGGATCGTCCGTTCTGACTTGGATGAGTGGCTCCGTACACGAGCCAACGCGTTGCGCTCATGATGAAGTAGGGACATCGATGTTTGCCGGAGAATACCTCTGCAAGCTCGACGAGAAAGGTCGCTTCATCATTCCCCCGGCCGTTCGCGAGAAGCTCGAATCGGGCACGAAGAGCGTCGTATTCGTGAAAGGTACGGAACAGGCGGTGTGGATCTATACGGCACCGGAATGGTTCCGCCTCCTCGAACGGATGAAAAGCACCTTGGACGAGGAGCAAAGCCGTTTGTTCATGCACCACGTGGTCGCGGAGGCCGGCGTATCCGAGATCGATAAGGCCGGACGCGTCTTGATTCCCGGACGCCTCCGGAAACTCATTCCCGTCGATGAGGATCAAGAAGTGGTGCTGGTAGGGCTCTACGAGCGGTTGGAAGTCTGGAATCCGTCGGAGTGGCGTCGCTACTTGGCCAGGGTAGAAAACCGTCAAGAAGAGAGCCTGGCCAAGATCTTCAACCTCCTCTAACCTCACCTCCTTGTGACTCGCGTGAGATCTCGGCGCCGCCTCATCCAGCGGCCACAGGTGGTTCGGGTCTCGACCTATCGCTCGCCTGCCGTCTCGTCGACCTCCAACAGCCTCGCCACGGCCGGATCCATCCCGGCGGCCCTCCCGTCGATTCGTCTGCGTCTCGAGTCACGGCGACCTGTGAATCCGCCTCTCGCGCCTCGCGCGGTCGTCACACTGGAATCACTCTCGCTCACCCTGCCGATTCCGCCCAGCGTCAATCATCAGTACACGACCGTCAACGGGAGACGGCTCTTGTCCGCCCAGGGGAGGACCTACAAGAGCTTCGTCAGCCAGCAGGTGCTATTGGCGCTTTCCTCCTCCGGTCACCGCACCATGCTCTTGCGTCGGTTGCAAGGGGCGGATTTGGCTTTATCGATCACGTTTTTCTTCACTTCTCGTCTTCGGAGGGACGTGGACGGCGGGCTTAAGATCGCCCAGGACGCCTTGTGCGAAGGGCTTGGGATCAACGACAATCGGATCGTCGAGACGCATCTTTACAAGAATCTGGACAGACAACGCCCGCGCATCGAAGTCTCTCTTTCCATGGTGGTCGGCGCCCTGCCCGGTTCTACTCGGCAGAAGTAACCCCCCCGCCGATCTCCGGCTGGACCTCTCCCCTCCCTTAACCGTCTCCCGACTCCTCGATCCTCATTTTCCTAAGACACAACTCCGCGCCTCCTTACCTCAAGGGAAAGTCGCCCCGATCCGATACTACCGTATCCAGGAGTCATGACCCATGTCGGTGAAACGCATCCCTATAAGCAACCTCAAAGTCGGCATGTTTGTCGGCGGGCTCGACGTATCCTGGTTCAAAACCCCTTTTGTCCGGCACCGCTTTCTGGTCCAGACAGAGGAGCAAATTCAGCACCTCCTGAAGGCCGGCGTCCATACCGTTGACGTTGACGTGTCTCGAGGTCTCGACCCGGACGCTGGCGCGACTCGTGAGCAATTTCAGCGTGTTGGTTGCCGGGTATCTGA
>CAZZPI010000110.1:0-7465 GCA_964655865.1 uncultured Nitrospiraceae bacterium | reverse complement strand
TGTTCTTGGCGCGACAGAAACGCCCGGTTCATGCACCCCGGGGCCATGGCGCGCCAGCCGTACCTGAGGGCCACGAAGGTCTTGGCCCATGAAGTGGGGTCGCTTCGCGACGCGGCGCATTCCATGTTCTTGGCGCGACAGAAACGCCCGGTTCATGCACCCCGGGGCCATGGCGCGCCAGCCGTACCTGAGGGCCACGAAGGTCTTGGCCCATGAAGTGGGGTCGCTTCGCGACGGGATCATCCCGTTGCCATGTAGTCGAGCGCAGCTCGATTGAATAAAGGGAACTCCGACGCATGCTCGAAGAATTCAGCTTTGGCTTTCCAGTGCTGTCCTGTCTGCTCTTCCTGCCGCTCGTGGGCGCAGCGGTGCTCTGGCTCGTCGAGGACGAGGACAGCGTGCGCGTGGCCGCCTTGGGCATCGGACTGATCGAGTTGGCGCTCGCGATCTACGTGCTCCTGCGGTTCGTGCCCGAGTCGGCCGCAATGCAGTTCGTCGAACGAGCCCGATGGATTCCGCCGCTTGGCATCAGCTATCACTTGGCCGTCGACGGGATCAGCGTGCTGTTCGTGGGGCTCACCGCCTTTCTGACCGTCCTCGTGATCATCTACTCCTGGGACACCGTACGCGGCCAGGTCAAGCTCTACCTCATGGCCTTGCTGGCGCTCGAGACCACGATCATGGGCGTCTTCGTCTCCGTCGACCTGATCCTCTTCTTCGTGTTCTGGGAGCTCATGCTCATCCCCAGCTACTTCCTGATCAAGCTTTGGGGCGGGGGAGCGGAGCGACAGCACGCGGCCTTAAAGTATGTCCTGTATACGTTGCTGGGCAGTGTCTTCATGCTGGTCGGCATCGCCCTTCTCGACATCAATTTCCATCAGTGGGCCGTAGCCCACCACGTCGAGCCGACCTATTCGTTCGACCTGCTGGAGCTGCTCACGGTGCCGATCCCCTTGGAGCAGCAACTGTTGATCTTCTGGCTCATCTTCCTAGGCTTGGCATTCAAAGCGCCGGTGTTTCCTTTCCACACGTGGCTTCCGGATGCCTTGGTGGAAGGCCCGATCGGCATGGCCGTGGTGCTGGCGGGCCTCAAGCTGGGCACGTACGGATTCCTGCGTTTTAGCCTGCCCCTTCTACCGGACGCCTCCAAGCACCCGACGGTGGTGATCGTCGTCATGGCCTTGGCTCTTGCGGCGATCGTCTATGGAGCGATCGTGGCCATCATCCAGCCGGATTTCCGTCGGCTCTTGGCATTCAGCAGCATCAGCCACCTGGGCTTCTGCGTGGTCGGTGTGTTTGCCCTGAACTTCCAGGGGCTCCAGGGCAGCCTCCTGACGATGATCAATCTGGGCTTCAGCACGGCCGGCCTGTTCTTCATCGCGGGGTTCTTGTACGTGCGACAGCAAACGACACAACTGTCCTCGATGGGCGGATTGGCCAAACAGGTGCCGCTGCTGGCGACCTTCATGTTGCTGATCGGCTTGGCCTCCATCGGCCTGCCCGGAACGAACGGGTTCGTCGGCGAATTCCTGATACTCCTGGGGGCATTCCAGGCGAAGTGGTGGTTCGGAGCGATCGCGGTCACGGGGGTGATCTTCGGAGCCGCCTATTTTCTCTGGTACTACGAACGGGCGATGCTGGGGCCGTTGGCGAAGCATCTCACGCAATCCTTGCCGGACTTGACTCCACGCGAAACCATCATCGCCCTATCGCTCTCGGTGATGATCCTGTGGATCGGGCTGTACCCATCGCCGTTCTTGCGCATGATGAACGGCTCGGTCCAAGCGGTGGCGGATCGTCTGGAGCACGGCTCGACGCTCCCGCCCGGCGCGAGGCATGAGGCGCGAGGCGAGGAACCGATCATGGCCTCTCGACCAGTAGCCGTCGCCCCTCGATCTGAGTAAACTCGACATGGCTGAATACACGCTGCTCTACATCCTCTTCGCCCCTTTCGCGGGCGCCCTCGCGCTGATCTTCGTTTCCAACAAGCGGCCGCTGTTGGTCCGCGGGGTAGCTGCCACGGCGGCGGGCACCTCACTGCTCGCGTCGTTCTACATGTTTTATGGCTACGATCCCGGCCAGGGCGGGTTCCAGTTCGTCCAGCGGTACGAATGGTCGAAGCAGCTCGGCATCGCCCTCTACCTTGGTGTCGATGGCGTCGGCACGCCGCTGGTCCTCGCATCCTCGGTCCTGCTGTTCGCCGGGATCTTCATCTCCTGGCACATCAAGGACCGGACGAAGGAGTTCTATATCTTTCTGCTGATTTTGGCCGCAGCCACCATCGGCGTCTTCATGTCGCTGGACCTGTTCTTCCTGTATTTCTTCTACGAGATGTCCGTCATTCCCATGTACGTCCTCCTCGGGGTGTGGGGAAGCCATACCAAAAAGTACCTCGAGATGACGGACCCGGAGGGTCTCAAGCAGCGGGACTCGGTCGGGTTCATCTTCAACTTCGCGGCCAACAGCAAAGAGTACGCGGCGATGAAGCTGACGCTCTTCCTCTCGGCCGGAGCCGTGCTCGCGCTCATGGGCATCCTGCTGATCTACAAATACTCGGGCCTCAACACCTTCGACATTCTGGTCCTCCGGGAGCAGGCAACATTCACCGGGACGCTGGCCAATATCATTTGGATCCTCATTTTCTTCGGGTTTGCCTCGATCGCGCCGATCTGGCCGCTCCATTCGTGGTCGCCGGTGGGGCATGCGGCGGCGCCGGCGGCCACGAGCATGCTGCACGCGGGCGTCCTCATGAAGCTCGGGCATTTCTCCATCATCCGCGTGGCGTACGAGATTCTCCCCGACACGACGCGGGAGCTGATGCCGATCGCCGCGGTGCTCTGCATGTTCAGCATCATCTACGGCGGCTTCGTCGCCTTCTACGCCAAGGACACCAAGTACGTCATCGGCTATTCCAGCTCGAGTCACATGGGATACGTCTTTCTGGGGATGGCGGCTCTGGATTACATCAGCCTGACCGGGGCGGTCATCTATATGTTCGCGCACGCGATGGCGACGGGGATGCTCTTCGCCATGGCCGGCTGGGTCTACGATCAAACCCACTCGCGCGACATACCGTCCTTGGGCGGCCTGTCGAATCGAATGCCCTTCATCGCCGGCTGCTTCGTCATCGCCTGCATGGCCTCGGTCGGCATGCCGGGCACGGTGAATTTCATCGCAGAGATCATGATCATCGTGGGGAGCTGGCACAAGTATCCGTTCCAGGTGATCGTGGCGGTGCTCGGCATCGTACTCACCATGGCATATCTGTTCCGGATGATGCGCGGCGTCTTCTACGGACCGATGGCGGAGAAGTACAGC
Organism: uncultured Nitrospiraceae bacterium; assembly: GCA_964655865.1. Lineage (GTDB taxonomy): Bacteria > Nitrospirota > Nitrospiria > Nitrospirales > Nitrospiraceae > JBBIJI01. Next base: position 4,147 of record CAZZPI010000110.1, on the reverse strand, counting down.
CACTCGCACGACGCCGTCGCCTTCGTGGATCGTCTACCCTTGCTGGTCATGATCGCGGTCAGCATCGGCTACGGGCTGTTTCCGGGCCACTTGTACGGCGTGGTCCGATCCGGTGTCGACCCCTTGATCGCGAAGATCACGCACGTTGTGCCGTTGGCCGCTGATGGAACAGGCTCTGGGCTGGAGGCACGAGACGATGGGGAAGCGCACATGTTCTCTCGCCCGTCGCCCCTGGCCGCTCGCCATGAGACCGGAGGTCGGCAATGACCTTTACACTGGCCTTCACCCCTTCGGACCTACTGTTCCTGCTGCCCGAAATTCTGCTCACACTCTGGCTATGCGTCGTGCTGATCGTCGATTTCTCATTCCGCCGCATCGCGCATCGTCACCTGGCCTACCTCAGCGTCGGCGGGTTGCTGCTGACGTTGGGCACGCTGGGCTGGATGAATATGACGGGCGTCACGGGGACGCTGTTCAACCGCATGTTCGTGGTCGACCGAATGGCCTTGTTCTTCAAGATGTTCGTGGTGGGCTCGACGGTCCTGGTCATCCTTGCGTCCATCGATTACGTCCAGCGGTTTCGATTCTTCCGCGGGGAGTACTATTTCTTGGTCGTCATGTCCGCCTTGGGCATGATGTTCATGGCCTCCGCGAACGATCTCCTTTCTGTGTTTATCACGCTGGAGTTTTCCACCTTCGGCTTCTACGTGCTCGTCGCCTACCTGCGTGATGACGTGGCGTCGAACGAAGCCGGGCTCAAGTTCTTCATTCTGGGCGTCTTCGCCGCCGGGCTCCTGGCCTATGGCATCAGCCTCGTCTTCGGCGAGACGGGCAAGATCGTGTTCTCGGACATCGCGGCCACGACCGCTACCCCCGGCCTGGTGATCGGCTTCCTCCTGATCTTCGCCGCGCTCGGGTTCAAGATCGGCGCGGTTCCGTTCCATTCCTGGATCCCGGACACGTACCACGGCTCTCCGACGCCGGTCACCGCGTTCCTCTCCATCGCGCCGAAGGGGGCCGCGTTCGCGATCCTGCTCCGCATGTTCTACGTCTCCCTCGCCGCGTTCAAACCCTCGTGGGTCTTGCTCCTGGTCGCGGCCTCCATCCTCTCGATGACCTACGGCAACATCGTCGCGATCGCGCAAAAGAACATCAAGCGCCTCCTGGCGTATTCGGGCATCGCCCAGATCGGCAACATCTTGATCGGCCTGGCGGCCGGCACGAAGATGGGCAGCGATTCCATTCTGTTCTATCTGCTGACCTATCTCTTCGCCAACTTGGGAGCGTTCGCGGTCGTCATCACGGTCGGCAACGCCATCGGCAGCGACGAAATCGAGGACTACAACGGCCTCAACCGACGCTCGCCGTTCCTCGCCTTCGCGATGCTGGTGTTTCTCCTCTCGCTTGCGGGCGTCCCGCCGCTCGCGGGGTTCATCGGCAAGCTCTACATCTTCGTCGCCGCGGTCAAGGAAGGGCTGTACACGCTGATTGCCGTCGGGCTCATCAACATCATCATCTCCATGTACTACTACCTGGTTGTCGTGAAGAAGATGTACATCAACGAGCCCCACGACCAGACCCCGTTGACCGTTTCGGGCCCCATGAGGGCGGTGCTCTATGTGGGATTGGCCGGCACGCTGGTGATCGGCATCTACCCGCAACCGTTCATCGATTGGGTCGTCGCCGCTTCTCTGCTGTTCTCCAAGATGGACCCCACGGCCACCTCGGTGTCGGTGCTTCCGCAGATCGGGGGGTAATCCGCCGGCGCGGCTGCGCCGGTAAGGCCTGCTCCGCACGAACGCCGGTAAAATTTTTCTTGCCCCCTTTCCGCCTGCAGAGTACAGTCAACCCGCAACGGTGCGGAGAGCGCCAGGGCGCCACACGCGGAGTCTCGCGGCCTCATGACCAGCCCGCCGGAACAAGAATCGACAAGCCCCCAGCCCCTCGTGTCCGAGGCAGACCAGGCGCACGTGCTCAAGTCCTCGGCCCGGGCGGCGGCCCTCGCGTGGGTCAAGGCCTGGCCCATCGAGAAACGCGTGCTGGTCGGGTTTGCAATGGTCTTCCTCGGCATCCTGGTGATCAGCGTCGTGTCCTACAGGAATACGATGATCTTAGTCGAGAACAGTCGTCTCGACGCGAACAGCCACGCGCTGCTCCAGGGCTTGGTCGACGTCGCATCGACCCTGGAAGAGGCCGAACTCAACCATCGTCGCTTCCTCGTGACCGGGGAGTCCACCTATCTGCGGCTGCACGAGAACCTGGTCCAACGGGCCAGAGACTTTCTGGGTTACCTGAGACAATTGACCCCGACCTCCACGGCTCAGCAGGCCCGTATCGACAAGCTGGAACAATTGGTCAAACATCAGTTGGCGGCGGAAGCCTCCGCGACGGCCCTGAGAAAAGCCAAAGGCTACGAGGGCGTGAAGCAGCTCGCCTTATCCGGGGCCGCCAACATGCAACTCGAAGCCATTCTCACGGTCATCGGCGCGATGGAAGTCGAGGAGAACGACGCCCTGCGCCAACGAGTCCGGCAGTCCGCGACGGGGACCAAGGATACCATCGGCCTCCTCAGCCTCGGCGCCGGCCTGCAACTGATCCTGCTCGCAGTCGTGTACTACTTGATCCGGCACGACATCATGGAGCGACGACGGATCGCCGCAGAGCTGCGGCGACGCGGGGAACTGCTCGAAGCGGCCAACAAGGAGCTGGAAGCCTTCAGTTATTCCGTCTCCCACGACCTGCGGGCTCCCCTCCGACACATCGACGGGTACGCGTCGTTGCTGGAGAAGACCGCGGGAGAGACGCTCAACGAAAAGGCGCGCCGATATCTCCAGACGATCTCGGAATCGGCCAAGCAGATGGGCCAGTTGATCGATGATTTGCTCGTGTTTTCCAGGATGGGGCGGCAGGAAATGCTCAGCACGACGGTCGATCTCAATCAGCTCCTGAAGCAGGTCCTGCACGATTTGCGCCATGACTTGCAAGGACGGACGGTCTCCTGGACAATTGGACCGCTGCCGCAGGTCCAGGGCGATCCGGCCATGTTGCGGCAGGTGTTCATGAACCTGCTGGCCAACGCGATCAAATTCACGAGCAAGCGGCCGTTGGCCCAAATCGAAGTGGGGTGCGACCAAAGCAACCGCGAGGAGCCGGTCCTGTTCGTGCGCGATAACGGCGTCGGCTTCGACATGCAGTATGCGGCCAAGTTGTTCGGAGTGTTCCAGCGGCTCCACCGGACCGACGAGTTCGAGGGCACCGGAATCGGGTTGGCCAACGTCCGTCGGATCATCCATCGTCACGGAGGTCGCACCTGGGCCGAGGGTGAGGTGGACAAGGGCGCGACGTTCTACTTCACGCTGCCCACGAAACGGCTCAGGACATGACGACGATCAAATCCATCGTGTTGGCCGAAGACAACCCGCGAGATGCGGAATTGGCCTTGGCGGCGATGGAGGAGTACCAGCTTGCGGATAAGGTCGTGATCTGCCACGACGGCGCCGAGGTCCTCGACTACCTCTATTGTCGGGGGCAGTTTAAGACGCGTCTGCCCGGGAATCCGGCCGTCATTTTCTTGGATCTGAAGATGCCCAAGGTCGACGGGATCGAGGTCTTGCGAACCGTCAAGTCCGATGCGACACTGAAGCCGATCCCGGTCGTGATGTTGACCTCTTCGCGGGAGGAACGGGACCTGGCCATGAGCTACGCCTTGGGAGCCAACGCCTACGTCGTGAAACCGGTCGAGTTCCCGCAGTTCTTGAAAGCGGTCAAAGAGCTGGGGGTCTTCTGGGGCGTCATCAATGAGCCGCCTCCCGAATCCGGGGCTCCCGCCAGATAACAGGCTGCTGAGAAACATTTTGAGCATCCTGCACCTATAGGACAGCAAAAGATTACGCACGGCACCAGAATCAGCGCAGGATGTTCAAAAAGGCCGTCCAGCAAGGCCGCAGCGAACGAGAAGGCGACGCGTACGCAGTTAGGTACGTGGAGCCTTCGAGAGATGCGAGAACGCCGCTGGCGGACTTTTTCAACATCCTGCTAAGCTTCGGGCCACCCGCCTGCGTGTAGGTGCGTCGTGACAACGCCATTGCGGCTGCTGCACCTGGAAGACAGTACCAGCGACGCCGAGTTGATCCGTGAGACACTCGAG
>CAZZPI010000109.1:0-7490 GCA_964655865.1 uncultured Nitrospiraceae bacterium | reverse complement strand
GACGGAACATCGGTGGGGCAGCCACGGGGTGATTGCGCTGTGCAATCTCGCGCTCTCGACGGGGAACATCGGGCGTCCCGGGACAGGGATCAACCCGCTCCGGGGTCAGAACAACGTTCAGGGCGCATCGGACATGGGATGCTTGCCGACCTATTTCACCGGCTACCAATCGCTCGACGATGCGGAGCTGGCCGCTCGACACCGTGCCGTGACGGGACGGCCGCTCCCGACGAAGCGAGGGATGAAGACCCCGGATATGTGGGATGCGGCGCTGGGAGGCCGCCTGAAGGGTCTCTGGATCATCGGTTATGATGTGGCGCAGACGGATCCGAATCTAAAAAAAGTCAGGCAGGCCCTGCAAAGGCTGGAGTTCTTGGTGGTCCAAGATCTGTTCCTGAGCGAGACCGCGAAGCTCGCCCATCTGGTCATTCCCGGGGCGGCGTTCCTCGAAAAAGACGGGACCTTCACGAACTTGGAGCGGCGCATCCAGCGCATCCGGAAAGTCATCGAACCGCCGGAGGGCGTCCTGCCGGACTGGAAGGTCGTGTGCGAAGTCTCAAAGAGGATGGGCTATCCCATGAGCTATACACATCCCTCCGAGATCATGGACGAGGTCGCGCGTCTCACGCCGTTGTTCGCCGGCGTGTCGTTCGAGCGCCTCGAATCGACAGAGGGCCTCCAGTGGCCGGTGCCGGCAAAGGAACATCCCGGCACGCGTCTCATGCATGCCGAACGATTCCCGAAAGGCAAGGCGCGCTTCGTGGGCGTCGAGTATCTGCCTCCGGGAGAGTCACCGAGCGCAGCCTATCCGTTTCTCTTGGTCACAGGTCGCATCCTGCAGCACTACGGCTGCGGGGCGCAGACGCGGCGAACGGAGATCATGCATCTCGTGGATGTGGACGCGCTGGAGATGCACCCGGCTGACGCGGCAGCCGGCGGGTTCCGGGACGGAGAATGGGTACGGCTGGTGAGCGAACGCAGCGACGCCGTCTTGCTGGTGGCCATCAGTGAGCGGGTGCAACGAGGCCAGCTTTTCACGAGCTTTCATTTTCCCGACACGGATGTCAATGCGTTGCTGTCCTCCAGCGCGGATGAGAGCTCGAAGTGTCCCGAGTACAAGGTCTCTACGGTGCGGGTGGAGAAACTCGCGGAGCCTGAGCAGCGTCGGAAGGCGGACGTGCCTCATCATGTGCGCGTGATCACATGAGAATTTATCCATTGATTCAGTGACGATTGGTTCATTGTTGTCTGATAAGACAATGACCAATGAATTAATGACCAAACGACTCAATCGACAATGGGTGAATCGTCCGTGACGCAATCGCCGACTTCCTCTACGGCGCCCATGTTCGACGCCTACGCGCCGGCACAGATCGCGGAGCGCGTGTGCGACATGGGGATCAAGAAGGCAAGTGCGCCGACCTTGACGCTGCTGGCGCTCGCGGTGTTGGCCGGTGCCTTCATCTCGCTTGGCGCGTGGTTCTTTACCGTCACCGTGACAAGTGGCTCGACTGTGCCGGGCTCATTCGGGCTTGTCCGCCTGGCGGGCGGCGTGGCCTTCAGCCTTGGTCTCGTGCTGGTTGTGGTGGGTGGGGCCGAGTTGTTTACCGGGAATAACTTGATCGCCATGGCCTGGGCGACGGGCTGCGTGACCAGCGGGCAGGTGTTCCGCAACTGGGGGTGGGTTTATCTGGGGAATGGACTCGGGGCGGTGGGGACCGTCATACTGGTGTGGTTGTCGGGTGTGGAGGGACTGGCCGATGGGGCCGTCGCTGAGACCGCCATCCGGATCGCGCGGACTAAGGCCTCGCTGAGTCCGATTGAAGCTCTCGCGAAAGGAGTGCTCTGCAACGTGCTCGTGTGTTTGGCTGTGTGGCTCTGCATGGCGGCGCGCGGGGTGGCGGACAAGATTCTGGCCATCATTTTTCCCATCAGCGCCTTCGTCGCCTGCGGGTTCGAGCATTCCATCGCGAATATGTTTTTTCTCCCCTTGGGGCTTCTGCTCGCGAGCTCGACACCGGCTCCCATTCCCCTGGACGGCGCCATGGCGAATTTGGTCCTCGTTACGATCGGCAACATCCTGGGTGGGACCGTGCTGGTCGCGCTCGTGTATTGGTTCGTGTACTTGAGAACCGAGCGACGCCGGGAGGACTTACGCGTGAGCTGAAGCCCGATAGCCGGCGGCATGATCACTTCGCGCATGCTTGATAGGCTGAGCGACCTAAAGATCGGGCCTTACCGGTTGGAGGTGGAGGCGCAAGGTCAGCTCCGCTACGCCGATCAATATCAGGCGTCGTTGCATGTGATCGACGAAGCCGGGAGGCGATCGGAGAGACCGATCTTTCGTGGCCGATGCTGCACAGGACGGCCATCGGTTCATGTGCCCGCGTGGATAGACGGGGAGTTCATCGATCCGGTGAGCAACCAGCCGGATTTTCGTGAGGGGTTGGCGGCGCTCTACCCAACAGTGGCCCAACAGCTTGGCGCCCTGCTTCCTGCGGACGGGCGATTGTGGATTGCCTACGAGGCGTTCGATTACGATGGGCCGCTCCACCGCGAGACCAGAGCGGGGCTTGCCGATAAGGTCCCTCTGATCGCGACTCCGATCGGCCGGTTGTTGTTTGAGGCGGGATGCTGGACCGGGCTGCGTAACTGGGATATCGCCGAAGGAGGCCGTGAGGGGCCGCGAAAGTTGCAGGGGAACAAGGCGCTCGATTCCCGACATGCCCGAGCGGCCGCCGTCGCTTTGGTGGGGGAATTGCTCGACTTCATGCAAGGCCCTTCGGACGCTGATGCGATCTCGCGCGCTCAGGCACGAGCGCGCGAGATCGTGCCGCTACTGCAATCCATTGTTGATGGATGAAACCGTCAGAGGAGGCCACATATGCCGACTGACCAAAAGGGCGGACAGGCGAAAACAGTGACGCTGAGCGTCATCAAAGCCGATATCGGGGGTTGGGTGGGACATTCGGCTATCCATCCCGCGTTAGTCGATGTAGCTTCGAAGAAGCTGGGTGCGGCGAAGGCAAGCGGGCAGATTCTGGATTTTCACGTGACCGCCTGCGGAGACGATCTCCAATTGATCTTTACCCATAGGAAAGGAGTGGATCACGAGCAGATGCATCGGATGGCCTGGGAGACGTTCGAGGAGGGCACGCGTGAGGCGAAAGCGCTCCATCTCTACGGCGCCGGACAGGATCTCCTCTCCGATGCCTTCAGCGGGAACGTGAGGGGAATGGGACCGGGTGTCGCCGAGATGGAATTCGTGGAGCGCGCGTCCGAGCCTGTGTTGGTCTTCATGGCTGATAAGACGTCCGCCGGCGCGTGGAACCTACCCCTCTACAAAATGTTTGCCGATCCGTTTACGACGGCCGGGCTCGTGATCGCTCCGGGGATGCACCAGGGGTTCCGCTTTGAAGTCCATGACATCTACGAGCACAAAAAGATCTTCTTCGATTGTCCCGAAGACTTGTACGACATGCTCGTCTTCATCGGCACCCCCGGTCGCTTCTCCATCAAGCACGTGTTCTCGCGCGCCGATGGCACGATCGCCGCGGTGTCCTCGACGGAACGATTGTCGCTCATCGCGGGCAAGTATGTCGGCAAGGACGACCCGGTGCTGGCCGTGCGGGCGCAGCAGAATTTCCCCGCGGTCGGAGAAGTGCTGGAGCCGTTCCGCTATCCCTGGATCATCGAAGGCTGGATGCGGGGATCCCACCATGGCCCGCTTATGCCCGTGTCGGTGAAACAGGCGACCCCGACGCGATTCGATGGGCCGCCGCGCGTGGCGTGCGTGGGGTTTCAACTGGCTGAGGGGCGGCTGATCGGTCCTCGTGACATGTTCGACGATCCGTCTTATGATGAGGCCCGGCGCGACGCCAATCGCATCGCCGATTTCCTCCGGCTGCACGGGCCGTTCGAGCCGCACCGCCTACCGCTCGACGAGATGGAATACACGACGCTGCCGCAGGTGATGAAGAAGCTGGAGGCGCGTTGGGAGAAGCTGTAGCGGGGACTGTCCCCCTTCTGGCTGGGGACTGTCCCCGTATGGGCCGATTGCGTGATGGATCGATCGCCTTGAATGACAAATTGAAAAAATCAACAATGGACAAACTCTATGGCCGATAAGGTAACAACGGTCGGCATACTTGTCGGCGGCGGGCCGGCGCCCGGAATCAACAGTGTCATCGGGGCGGCGACCATTCGAAGCATCCTCGGAGGGTGTGATGTCTTGGGCATCCTGGACGGCTTCAAATGGCTGATGGATGGCAGTACCAGCCGCGTGAAACCGCTGTCCATCGAGGAGGTGAGCCGGATTCACTTCCGGGGCGGGTCCCACTTAGGCACGTCACGGGCGAACCCTACGACGAAAGCGGAGCACCTGGAGAATGTCCTTTCGGCCCTAGCCAGACTGAATGTGTCCCGGCTCATCACGATCGGAGGAGACGACACGGCCTTTTCAACGCTCAAGCTGGAACAGAAGGCCGGCGGCCGTTTGCAGGTCGTTCATGTCCCGAAAACAATCGATAATGATCTGGATCTTCCGCACGGCATCCCCACGTTCGGCTTCCAGACGGCGCGCCATATCGGCGTCGGCCTCGTGCAAAATTTGATGGTCGATGCGCAGACGACTTCGCGGTGGTATGTCGTCGTGACCATGGGCCGCAAGGCCGGCCACCTGGCGCTCGGCATCGGCAAGGCCGCCGGGGCGACCCTGATCGTGATTCCGGAAGAGTTCGCGGAGAGGCCCGTGCGCCTCAAGAAGATCGTGGACATTCTGACCGGTGCGATCATCAAGCGGTTGGCCGGCGGGAGATCGGACGGTTTGGCGGTCTTGGCCGAGGGCCTCATCGAGTTGATCGATCCCAATGACCTGAGCGGATTGGAAAATGTGGAGCGTGACCAGCACGGTCATATTCGGCTCGGCGACGTGGATTTCGGAGGGGTGCTGAAACGCGAGATTGAGAAGGAGCTCCAGACATTCGGAATCAAGGATACCATTGTTGAAAAAAATATCGGCTACGAATTGCGCTGTGCCGATCCGATACCGTTCGATCTGGAATACACAAGAGATCTCGGGTACTGTGCAGCGCAGTTTCTTTTGGATGGCGGCAACGCCGCGCTGGTGTCGATCCAAAACGGCCGATTTACCCCGATTCCGTTTCAGAAGATCCTGGATGCCGCCACCGGTCGGACAAGGGTGCGCATGGTGGATGTCGATTCAGAGAGCTACCAGATCGCGCGCCGGTATATGCTTCGCCTCTCCACGGAGGATTTCGCCGATCCCCACGCGATAGGGCGCTATGCCTCGGTCGTCGGTCTTTCGCCGGAGGCATTTCGGGCGCGATACGAGTACGTGGTTACGGAGGAGAGGGCGTCCTGGGCTGATGCCGTTTGTGGTTCGGCTCACGGCGGTCGTCAAGCATGAAGCATCCTTCCCCTTCCTACCGTCCTCTTTTCCAGGGGGGAGAGAAGGTGGGGGCAACGAAGGACGTTTCGCGCGCGGGCTAGCGGCCTTGTTTCAAATCCTGCTTTCGAGAGGAGTCTGCTGATGAAGGTCTTGGTTGCCGTTGATGGGTCCAAGTACGCGCGGTGGGCCCTTGAGTGGGTGGCGCAGTTGCCTTTTACATCGCCTCCCGACGTCACTGCCCTCCACGTGGTGGACATTGTTTCGGTCCGCGCCCCGTTTATGGTGCAGCCGGTCGTCGTCGGGAATGAACGATTCATTCAGGATGAAATCAAACGGCTGGAGGAACAGGCGAAGAAAGTGGTGGCGGAGACACAAGAGCGGTTGGCGGCCCTGCACCTGAAAGGTAAGGTTCTGAAAGAGCGAGGGGCGGTGGCCTCCACGCTCCTCAAGCGAGCCCCAAAGCGAGATGGCCTCATCGCCGTCGGAAGCCGCGGCCTCGATGCGCTCGACCGCTTCATGTTGGGGAGCGTGTCGACTCATCTGACGACGCATGCCCCCTGTTCGGTGCTGGTCGTGAAGGAGCAACCTCGTCCGTTGAATCGGATCGTGTTCGCGACTGACGGCTCGAAGTCTTCCGAAAAAGCGATCCACTTCTTAACGTCCAGACTCCGGCCGGAAGTGTCGAACTCCGGAACCGGCAAGCTCCCGATCGAGGTGGTGGTCGTCCACGTGATGCCGTTTCTCAAATATCCCGAAGTGAAAGAAGCGGGCAGCAGGTTGGCCGGGCAATGCGCGGAGAAATTCATCAAGGCCGGCTTCGTGGTGGACGAGGCATTTCGAGTCGGCCGCCCGGCCGACGAGATCCTGAATGCAGCCTCCCGGAAGAAAGCGGACCTGATCGTGACGGGCGCCAAGGGGTTGGGCGCCGTAGGTCGCTTTCTCCTCGGGAGCGTCTCCACGAGAGTCGTACAACATAGCTCTTGTTCGGTCCTGGTCGTGAGGTAGGAGAAACGCAATCTCAGGTTCATGCGCAACGAACCGGACCTGTTCGGAGCGCCGACGATTCGCCGCGAAGGAAACTGTTCCTGGCTCCGATTTCTCCTTCTCTTTTCTATACCGGATCAATTCCACGCATCTCCTTTACAGCCCCTCCGTATTTGCTAGAGTTCAACACAGTGAGCACAACATACAGTATGCAATGTCCGAATTGTCAGAAAGATCTTGTCGAGATTCCCACCCTTGAGGGGCCGCAACTCGACGTCTGTCCCAGCGAACACGGGGTGTGGTTGGCTGTGGGAGAAGTGAACTTGTTCGTGGAGAATTACCGCGCACTAGAGGGAGCCACCCAACAGGCTGCAGCAAACGGGGTGGTTTCCCAGTCGGCTCTCTGTCCCGGGTGTGGTGGCCGATTGGATCCTGAGTCGGTGTGTGAGACACGTCTCTTCGCCTGCCGTGCCTGTCATGGCTGGTGGCTTCCCCAAGGCTCCCTCACACACCTGAACGCGACGACTCGAGGCGGCGCGGCTCAAGTCCGTTTCGATGAGAATGAATTCTACGCGAGGGCCCAGAAGAGACAATCCCTTGCACGGCCTTTGGCCTCGAGGGGCGACTCCCGCGCATCTCGTACCGCCCCGCGCTCTGAGCAAATCTGGTTTTGGACCATGTTTTTGGGGGGTGCCCTTCTACTTGCCTGCTTCGTCCTTTTTGCCGGTATCCGAAAAACCATCACGACAGGTCATGGGGCACAGGCGCCGCATACCACCCTGTTCGTTCTGGCACTTGGCGTGGCGACCGGCATGGGACTCTCAATCTATGGTCTCATCGTGAATAATCGCAAGCGCCTCATAGAAAGCATACCGACGTCACCTATCCGTTCATTGGCTCTGGGACTCGTGGAAGTCAGTGGGCGTGCCCTGCCCGAAATCGGACTGTTACGCGCACCGTTCAGCGGGTTACCCTGCGTGCTCTATTCCTACTCGGTCGAAGAGCGCCGTGGATCGGAAAAGGACGGTCGGTGGAAAACGATTGCAAAAGGAACGTCTCCTGACCCGTTCTTCGTGCAGGATGAAACCGGGAAGGT
>CAZZPI010000108.1:0-7516 GCA_964655865.1 uncultured Nitrospiraceae bacterium | reverse complement strand
CTCGCGTGGCGACTTCGCGATTTCGTGACGAACCGTCATGAATAATGCGCGCTAGTGCCGAGTTCCTTCATGATATGCGCGATGTACTCGCGGACCGTTTCCACTGAAAGGCTGCGTGTCTCCGCGATCCGCTTCGCCGAATGCCCCCGCCCGATGAGGCGAAGCATGTCCTTGTCGATACTTGTGGACTGTTGAGTCGGCCTCTGCGATGCCATCGGTCTAAGGCGCCCAAGAACGGTGGACGCGTGTCTGGCACTCGCTGATGAGCTGAGATATCGCTGACCATGCAATGCCGTCTCGATCGCGCAAGGCAGCTCCGCCAGCGCCGTCGGCTTGGCCACATACGCTGACGCGCCTGAGCGAAATGCGCCGATGATGAACGACGGGTCTGTGCGCCATGAGACCACGATGATTTTGGTTTGGTGTAAGGCCGCTTTGAGGCGGCGCAGGGTTTCGAGACCGGTCCGAGAAATCACCGGGAGATCCAGTACGAGAGCATCGGGACGCGTTCGTCGCGCGGTCGAGATCAGTCCCTTCAGGTCTTTCGCCACCGTCAAGTCATACCGATCATCAAGCTGAAGACGAACATCTTCCATCTGGAGCGGGTGCAGCCCGGCGAGAAGAATTTGTATGTATCCCATGGCCCAACACCTGCCTGTCAGAGAAACGTAGATACGGCGTCCAATGATTTTCCCAGCGACGAGGCTCAACAAGGAACTAGGAACGTCCCTGGGAGGCTATCAGCAATTTCCCTAGCCGGACCACGTATGGGGATGGCTACGCGGAGATCAGGCCGTGCGTGATCGCGTACTTGGTCAACTCGGCGGTCGTGTGCATGCCGAGGTCTTTCATGATGCGTGACTTGTGAAATTCCACCGTCTTAACGGAGACGTTGAGAATCCCCGCGATTTCTTTCAAGGAACGGCCCTCTGCCACGAGTTGCAGGACTTCCCGTTGCCGCACCGTCAGATCGCTGCGAGGCACCGGGGCTTGCCCTGGCTGCTGTAACAAGGGGTCGAGAAAGTCTTTGGCCAGGAGCGGCGAGACATAGTACTGATATCGGAGCACCGTACGGACCGCTTGGATGAGTTCCGCGGACGCGGAGCGCTTAAGCACGTAAGCCGAGGCTCCGGCGCAGAATGCCTCGGTCACATACGTCGGATCGGCATGCATGCTCAGGAACACCAGCCGCGAATGCGGTATGATCCGGGATAGCTCGCGCGCCACATCGATTCCGTTGAGAAGCGGCATCGACAGATTCATCAGGATGACGTCGGGTCTTAGGCGGACAGCCGCGTCCAGCAGCGCGCGCCCATCCGCTACCTGGCCGACGAGGTCGAACTCCGGCTCCAGCACTTTCTGGATGGCTTCTAGAAACATCGTATGGTCGTCGGCCAACAGAAGGCGAGCCCGCTTCATGGCAAACCTCTCGTCAGCGGGATCCGGGCCGACACCTCGGTGCCGTGCCCCAGTTGCGAGCGAATCTCGACGGAACCGTTGAGAAGCCGTACGCGCTCCGTCATGCTGAGCAGTCCCAAGCCGCGACTGCGCCGTCGCACTGCATCGACGTCCATGCCGACGCCGGAATCGCGAACGGTCAGGCAGATCTCGGTCTCCGAACCGACCACCTCCACGGTCACGTGCGGGGCTTTCGCGTGGCTCGCGACGTTGCCGAGACTTTCCTGGGCGACCCGGTACAGGCATGTGGCGACGTCGGTGGTGATCACGTCGGGTACGTTGCGCTTGATCAATCGAGCCTTGATCGCGGTGCGACGCACAAAGTCGTTGACAAACCGCTGGAGGGCTATGACAAGGCCCAGATCCTCCACGATGGCATGATGAAATTGATAGGCGAGGTGGCGCAGATCATCCGACAACTCCGTGATCTGTCTGTGGATCGCGCGGAGTTGGCGTTTGGATCGCGAGAAAGACGGCCGGAGGCTCCTGTAGACCGACTCCAGTTCCAGGCCGATGACGGCCAACCGTTGACTGACGTCGTCATGAAGATCGCGTGAGATCCGTCGTCGTTCCTCGTCCTGAACCGTCAGCAGCTTTCCAGCGCGCGCGCAATTCCTCACGGCTTCGCTCCAGTTCGGCCCTGCCTGTTTCCAATTCAGCCTCCGCGACCTTTCGCTTGTCACATCTATCCATAAGCCCGCGAGCCGTCGATCGCCGGCTCCGCCTTCCTGGAGGTAGACGGCAGTATCCAGAAACCAGCGATAGGTCTGGTCCGCCGCGAGCCAGCGATACTCGACCGCGCACACGTCGCCACAGGAAAGGGTCAGGAACTCGATCAGCACGCGATCTCGGTCATCGGGATGGAGACGGGAGACCCATACTCCGGGGTCCGACGCAAATTCCTCAGGAGCGAATCCGGTGATGCGCTCCGAATTCCGGCTTACCCAGGGACGGTGGAACCGCTCGGCTGGGGTTGCCGTGTAGAACGCCACGGGCAACGCCGTCAGGATGAGGTCTTGATACTTGTCGGCACTGGTGGTCACGTAGTTCAGTTCATGACTGGCTAAAAAAGCGTGACGGGTCGCCTTGGGCGGCCGAGCCGCTCGCCTGAGTTCCATCTGTTTTTGACGTTACTCTGCAGGTAGGGCCTAAGCAAGTGGACTGAGGCGACGATCGGAGTGCAAGTACAGGCGCCTTCACTTGGCGACCGGCTCATGGTAGGGTGCGTCTGCTGTCGGGGAATCGCGGGTAATCGGATCATATCCGCGCCCTTACTTGAGTTGGAGATGAGGAAACCTGGAGCGGTCGATGGGTAGACTCGTTTGGACGAAGATGAAACCGACCGAGGCCGGCTGGTATTGGTACCGCGGGCAGGCCCATGAAGCCGACCCCTTCATCGTGCAGATCGATGATGTCGGCCAGTTCCAGTGGCCGGACGGTGGCTTCCAGGAAGTGTCGTTAGCTCACGGGGAGTGGGCCGGCCCGATCGAGCTGCCGGAGGATTCCGAGCCCGAGGGGTAGCGCGACCCTTCCGAAGGCGGACATCTCGTTGAAGTCGTTCTAAGCGCTAGCAGGCTGCTGAAAAACTCATTTTGACCTCTGTAGCCGTCGCAGATATCGAGGGTTGAGACGACGCTGAACAGCCATGCAGGATGCGCAAAAAGGCCTTCCAGCAAGGCCGCAGCGAGCGAAGAGGCGAATCGTACTCTGTGCCGTACGATGAGCCTCTGAGCGATGCGAGAACGCCGCTGGCGGACTTTTTCCGCATCCTGCTAGATCACTCTTCGTCTTCCTCATGGATGATCCGTAGCTCTGGCACGAGGACCGGGTTGAGCCTCGAGCCGATCTCGTGGCTAGCGACAGCGTTGAATCCTGCCTTGCTGATCCCGACGCGATCGTTCCCGCCGAACACCTCCCGAAAGATCCCGACGACTTCCTGAAAGGTCTTCAGGCTCGTCCAGTCGGCGTAGCCGTTCCTTTCCAACAACACCGGAAGTTGGGTCTGGCGGGTCCTCTGACCATTCGGACTGCCGTCACCCAGCAGATAATGGTCCAGGATGACCCGATCGCTGGCAGCCTCCAATCGCTGGGCGAATCGTCGCGGCTCATCGAGGGGCAGCAAGGGACTCACAGTCGCGACGGTCCAGAGACCCGCATCCCGCAACGTTCGTAGGGCCTCGATCCTCGATGCCGGCGAATAGGCATGGCGAGGGAACGGCGGGGGCAAGTTGTCTTTGTCGGTTTCGACGGTGATGTTCACCTGCACACGGCAGAACTCGTGCAATTTCTGGAGTAGCGCCAGATCGTCGACGACCAACGGCGTGTGGGATTGAATGACCAGCAGATCAGGCGGCCGTATCCTCATCTCTTCCAGCAAGCGACGCATCCGCCGAGCCGTCCGTTCTTGCGGCGGATAGGGTTCGGTGACGCTGGAGCAAAAAATGCGAAGGGGCTTCGGCTCCCCACGCGGAGGATGCTTGAGGCGGTCATACTGCGCCCGGTACGCCTCCTCAACATTGGTCTTGGTATCCAAGAAACCGCCCCATCGCCGTCCCTGGACATGGTGCGCATTCCATTGCGCGTAGCAATAGAGCCCGCAGAGCGAGTTGCCCAGCGCGCAGCCGCGATACAGATTCACGGTATGGGTAAACCCATCGCCCAGGAATCCCCCGGTCGGGTTCAAAATGCCGCGTATCGGAACGTTCTGAACCTGCATGGCTATTCAGCACAGATTCGCGAGTGTGGCTCGCAGGCAGTCTCTTGAAATTCTCCTTCCCACCCGTTCTTCAGGCCATTTCGGATTCCGTGGGATCTGATCCTTCGATCCCTGACCGTCCCGAAGAAATCCCTCGAGGTCTGAACCGACGGGCTTTCAAGCTCGTGCCAGGATCTCGCGCGCTGCATTGTATCCCGCTGCTCCCATGACACCTCCGCCCGGATGCGTGGCGGCTCCACAGAGGAACAAACCTCGGATCGGCGTCCGATAGTTTGCAAAACCCGGCACTGGTCGAAAGCAGAACAACTGATGCAGGGACATCGCTCCCTGAAAAATATTTCCTCCGGTAAGGTTGAAGGTCCTTTCGAGGTCCAGCGGCGTCAACACTTGTCGCGCCATGATCGATCGCTTGAAGTTCGGGGCGTACTCGCACAACAGCTCCAGACAGCGGTCCGCGAAGGCTTCCCGCAACTGGTCCCACGTCCCGTCGCGCAAGCGATAGGGAGCATACTGAACGAACATCGACATCAGGTGGGACCCCTGCGGGGCCACGGAAGGATCGACGACCGAGGGAATCGTGCACTCGAGAATCGGGCGTTCCGAGGGTCGACCGTCACTCGCCTGATTATACGCCCGCTCGATGTAATCGAGATCGGGGCAGATGTGGATCGTTCCCCGATGGTGCGGCCCAGGCTGTGTGCCGGGACTGGCGAGGAAATCGGGCAACTCCGACAAGGCCAGGTTGATCTTCAGCGCCCCGCTGCTGTAATCGATCCGACGCACCGCCTCCACGAACTCCTCGGGCAGCAACTTGGGATCTAGGAGGTGCATGTAGGTCACGTGCGCGTCGGCGCTGCTGACGACGACCGGTGCGCGAAACTCGTCCCCGTCCTCCAACAGCACGCCCCATGCGGCCCCCTCCTTGACCAGAATCTGTTTCACCTCGGCCTCGCAGCGAATGCTCGCCGAGAGATCGCGCGCCGCCTGTGCCAGCGCCTGCGTCAGCGATCCCATCCCACCCTGGACATAACCCCAGATGCCGCGCTTCCCGTTGGTTTCACCCATGACATGGTGGAGCAGCACATAAGCTGTCCCGGGCGTGGAGGGAGAGGCCATGGTACCGATGATCGAGTCGGTGGCCAATGTGGCTTTGAGCTCCTCCGACTCAAACCACCGGTCGAGGATCGGCCGCGCAGCCCCGGTGAGGAACTCGATCGCCTCGCCCATGTGCGAACCCAGGCGCGTGAACGCCCGACCCAGTTTGATGAGTTTCCACAGGTCTCTGATGCCGGGACTTACGACGTTCGGTGGCGCCATCGTGAGCATCGGCTCCAGGACCTTCACGATCCGTTTCAGCGCGTCCTGGTACTGCTCGTAGCGCCACGGGCTCGATCCCAGCAGCAAGTATCGTCCGTCAGGCAAGGGCGTAAACGAGGATGGGTCGCGTTCCAGAACTCTGAGACCGTAGCGTTGAAGGTGAAGCTCGCGGATGATCTCCGGACGGAACAAGCTGATGACATAGGCGGCGGTCGAGACCTTGAAGCCGGGAAACACTTCTTTAGTGACGCAGGCTCCACCGACGATATGGCGTCGCTCCAAAACAAGCACCCGCAAGCCGGCTCGGGCGAGGTAACAGGCGGTGACCAACCCGTTATGACCGGCACCGATGATGATGGCGTCGTAGGCGCTCCCCGCTGATGTTCGCATGCCCCATGTTGGTCCAGCTTCCGTGGAAATTCTACTCCTTGATTTCTGACCTGTTCCACTCACGGTGGGGATCCGGCCTTTTATCTTTGGGTCCGCGCTCTGTAGTATGGAAGTGACCTATGGATGGGCAACAACACTCGGACGATCTGGGCGGCTGTCTCCACTCGCCCGACACACGAAGAGCGACCTGTAGGTCGTGTGAGAAGGAACCTGACGTGGAAACGGGAACCGCGTGACCCGACATGTCCTCATCGTGAGTGCGCACCCCGATGATATGGAGATCGGGATGGGCGGAACCGCTGCCAAACTGGCTGACGCACAGGCTGTGATTACCTCCCTCGTCATGACGAACGGTGGGCGGGCGTCGAACCCGTTTGCCTGGACGGAGCAACGTATGGCTGAAGTCAGGAGGGAAGAGGCCCTTCGCGCGGCGAGCGTGCTCGGAGTGAAAGACGTCGTTTTTTCCGATCAGCCCGACGCGGCGGATGAGGTGAATACGAAGGCGGTCAAGCGGTCCCTTACAGAGATCATCATGCGCCTGCGGCCGAGCGAGATCTACACGCTCCATGAAGAACTCGACCGACATCCGGCTCACCGCTTGGCGGGGAGGCTGGTGCGGGAAAGCCTCGTCGAAGCGGGTTTCACGCCGAGTGGAGGCCTCTGGGCTTACGAACTCTGGGGTCTCTTCACGACATGGGAGCGTCTGGAGTACATCGACGCGCATGTGGCGAAGAAGATGCTCGCCATCGCCGAGCACCGAAGTCAGGTGTCTACTCTTCCCTACGGGGAAGGCGTCTTGGGATTGAATCGTTGGCGGGCTGCGTTTGCCGATCCGAAGGCCGCCGCACCCGTCGGTGTGTTTGCGGAAGCCTTCCGGCGGATACCATTACTGTTGTGAACGGAGTCGGAATAGAAAAAAATTGAGAGCCTGCCTCAGCTTCGTGCCGTCACGCCGCTCGCGGAATATGCGGCCCTGGAATCGACAGGGTTAGCGCGCACTATTCATGACGATTCGTCGCGAAATCGCGCAGTCGCCAAGCGAGACGGGCGCGTGGAGCCCTGAGCAGCCGAGGCATACTTGAAACAGTATGTTGAGGCTGCGAGGGACGAGCCCGCCCGCTGCCATGCTGCATAGGCGCATGGCAGCTTGTCGCAGCGGCGAATCCGCGATTGCAGCAGAAGTGAACATGAATAATGCGCGTTAGGCGACATCCAGCCCCTTCTGTTTGAGTTCCGCTTGCAACATGGCCGCATGGGCTCCTTGAAGGAATTCCGGTATTGACACGACGATGAGGGCTCGACCATAGGCGGGTTCCCAGTGTAGGTGAACGTTCTCCTCCCCCAGGATGTTCGAGAGCTCGGCGCCGAAATCCACGTAGTAATCCTTGTCGAACTCGAAACTCTTGAGGATCGGGAGAAACGCTTCTTTGATGATGAGCGGTGCCTCCTCAGGCATCGATTGGAGCCAACCTTCTCGCCATCCGACCTGCCGATAGATTCGCTTGAAGAGTCTCTCTGGTGATCCCTCACTCTTGAGCCCCAATTCCAGACAGATTTCAGCCAGGATGGCAGGCTCATACTGGCTGAGATAAAAGATCGTTTGACGGGAGTAGCTCTCGGCTGCGAGCGTCAAGG
>CAZZPI010000107.1:0-7579 GCA_964655865.1 uncultured Nitrospiraceae bacterium | reverse complement strand
GCGTGAGATAGGAGAGCCCGAATAAGGCGCCGGTTCCGAGCCACCACCAGCGCCCGCTCCCGAACAGGCTGTGCCATCCGGCCCAGACTCCGGTCACGATGAAACACGTGTAGGTTGCCTCCGTAAGCACGGCGCTCCCTTGCTGGACGAGCATAGGATGAACGGCGACGAAGACGGCCGCGAGTCGTGCCGCCTCCACGCCCAGAAGACGTCGCGCCAGCCAATACGCCGGCAAGACCGTAAGCGTGCCGAATACGGCCGAGATCCATCGCCCGGCGAGCTCGTAATCCTGTGTCACCGGCTTGCCCAGCGCGATCAAGAGTGGATAGAGCGGATGAAAGAGCTGATCGGCAGGAGAACCGGTCATGCTGAAGCGCTGCGCGATCCGGGCATACTGGACCCCGTCGGTTTCGATCACGGGCATGGACACCAGTACCCAAGCGCGCAGCGCGAGCGCCACGAGCATGAGCGTGCCGAGCAGAACGGAGTCTCGGAAGACGGCGCGAGGCGACGCGATCGCATCGACTCCGAATGAGGGTATGGGATGTCTGTCAACGTCCGAGAAGACTGTCATAGAGCCGCATTATGCTTGCTACGTGTTGATCAAGAGAGAATCGAGCCCGGACTTCCGCTTTCGCCTGCGCCGCTCGCGTCTGCGTCGCCGTCTCGTTCGTCAGGGTATCGATGATCGCCTCTGCCAACGCCGCAGGATCCTCAGGTGGCACTAGCAAGCCGGTCTTTCCCGATTCGCAGACTTCGGGCACGCCCCCCACCGCGGTCGCCACCACCGGCACTCCGGCCGCCATGGCTTCGATCAGAATCCGACCGAACCCTTCATGCCGAGAAGGCAACACCACCGCTTCGCAGAGGGACAAGAACTCGGGGACATCGGAACGCCGACCGAAGAAGGTGACCGGGAGACTCCGTCTTCGGCACCAGGCCTCGAGCGGTGGCCGCTGGGGCCCGTCCCCGACGATCAAGAACCGAACGTCTGCGACCGAACGGGAAACCAACTCGGCCGCCTGCAACAAGAGATCGACTCCTTTGGCTTCCTCGACCCGACCGACGTAGGTCACCAGCTTGGCCCCTTCAGACACGCCCAAACGCCGCCGATCGACGGATCCGCCTGCGACTTCGGAGAAGCGATCGAGATCGACGCCGTTGTGCACAACCTGGACCTTTCCCGAGCTGCGGGAACAACCGTCGAATCGTTCTGCCGTCGCTCGCGAATTGGCGACGATCGCCGTGGCCAGCCGAGTCAGCAGAGGATCGAGCCAGGGATCGCGTCGCGCGACGCGGACGTGCCACACAAGCGGGACAGACCGACCCCGCATTGCAAGTCCTGCATAGAGCGCACCGCGGCTGCCGTGGGCATGGATCAGTTCGATTCCGGTCTCCTGCACGAACCTTCGCAACGCCCTGACGGCCCTGACCATCGGCCGCAGGGCCCAGGGCCGAACGGATGGAAACCGCTGGATGGTCAATGGCACCCGGAGACGGCGTACGGCTGGTACGAGATCTCCTTCGCCCGGCACCAGCACCTGAACCCGATACCCCTGGCGGTGCAACCCCTGAACCAACCCCAAGAGACTTTCCTCACCGCCCCCGACACGATCGGGGTAGTTGGCGATGTGAAGGACCGCCCAGCGGCGCACCGATGGGGCTCTCTCCGCAGGCGCGGCGGCGACGTTCGCCCTGTGGTTCGCGGATGAGTGAACCGAGATCGACTCTGCTGTCTCTTCGACAAGCTTGGCCGTTGTCATGTCGGATTCGAGGCCCCCTGAGATAGGGACCAGGCCTTCGCATAGGTTACGAACGACACCACTCCTGCCATAATGGACAGAACCAACCCTTCGTGTCCCTCCCGGATCCCGCCTTGCAGGATGTATTTCCTGACCATGATCAGAAGCGGCCGACAGGCGAGGTACCAGACCCAGGTCAGCGGGCGGAACCGCATGCCACGGTCAAGCACCATCCGTGCGTCCAACCCCGAGTAGAGCAGGAGTTTGCGAATGTGTTCCGCGCTCGTGTCATAGCTGTAGTGGAGCAGGTCCCCTCGGAGATCCCCGACCGGACCATCCACGAGCAGTTCCTCATGCACCATTGCATCTGTGAAGCGGCCGTGTCCGCGACGGAACAGCCTGAGGACCGGGCGTGGATACCAGCCGCAATGGCGGATGAATCGTCCCAGGTAGTTGGTGAGCCTCGGCATGCGATAGCCGACCAGGGGACCGGCGGTCTTCAAGACTTGTTCGATCTCGCTCCGCAACGCCTCGGTCACCACTTCGTCGGCATCGAGGCTGAGGATCCATGGCTGAGTGGCCTGGTTGATCGCGAAATTTTTCTGCTCGCCGAACCCCTTCGTCATCTCGCGAGCCACGACGCGGGCACCGAACGCACGGCAGATCGCCTGCGTATCGTCGCTGCTGAGTTGGTCCACGACGATTAGCTCATCGGCCCACCGCACGCTCTCCAAACAGCGGATGATCCTGGCGGCCTCGTTCCGCGTAATCAGCACGACCGAGAGGCCTGCACGGACGTGACTCATGCAACACGCTCCGCTCGGACGATGAGATCTTCTCCATAGACCAGGGCCCGATCCAACATCGCCAGCGCGACATCGTCCGTCCGTCTGGTCGCGTAGGTCGCCCATTTCACGAAGGCGCCCAGCGGCCCCAAGAACCAGCCGACGAGCCGCATTTTCCACGAACCGTTCTGAATGGCGGCGCGGATGTCGCGGTTGGTGGCGACTTCCACGACTTTGAGCCCCACCTGTTCCAGGGCAAAACGCAGCTCCGGAAACCCGACCGGATTGATGTGGCCTTTCGTTCCGTGGAAGGCCGTCTCCCGCGACCCTGACAAGGTATCGAAATAGTCGCAGGTGCCCAACAGGAGGAAGTGCAGCCGCGAGTAGACGTTGATGATGTTCGGCGTGGTCACGACGAGCATGCCGCCCGGTTTGAGCACCCGCGCGAATTCACGCGCCACATGGTGAGGGTTCTCGAGGTGCTCCAGCACCTCCGTGGACACCACCGCATCGAACGAACAGGACTCGAACGGCAGGGGTCGTTCCAAACTCGCTCGGATGAACGGGACCCGCGACGTACGGAAGTTGCTCGCATCGGCATCGCAGGCCACGACCCGATGGCCCGCCTGGGCCAGAGCCTGACTGAGCGCTCCCTCCCCGGCGCCGGCGTCCAGCACGGTGATCGGACGAGAGCCGGGGAACCAGCGCAACACGCGAGCATGCACGCCCGGCTGCGTCATCGCCGACGGACCGGACTGTCCCGCTGATCTCTCGGCGCCTGTCTGCGAGGTGATCGGCATCACTTTACGGCGTCCTGCGCTTACATACCGTCTGATAGAGCCTGACCGTCGCCCGCGCGCTGGCGGCCCAAGGCCATTGCTGCCGCGACATCTCCAAGGCAGCGTCGGCCATTTTTCTCGCTCTCTCGGGATCCTGCAGCACTTCACAGACAGCCGCCACCAGGGCGACCGGTTCTCGTGGAGGAATCAGCCGACCGCAGACGTTGTCCGTAAGGAACTCGCGAAACCCGCCGACGGCGGTCGCCACCACCGGCACCCGTTGACTGCAGGCGATCCGCACGGCGCCGCTGTCCGTCACATCCTCATAGTTGTAGACGGCGACATCGGCAGCGCGGAAATAGAGCCCGACTTGATCGAACGGCACGTATTCGGGCCTGAAGTGGACGTAGCCTTCGGCCTTCGCCTGCACGATCGCGGCTCGATATTCGTGCCCGTTCCCGACGAGCAGCGGCCCTGCGATGACCAATCGCGCGGTCGGACAACGGCGGCGTATCTCGGGCATCGCGCCGATCAAATCTTTCAGGCCCTTGTAGGGTCGGATGGCGCCGAAGGCGAGGATGATCCGCCCCTCGACCGGCAGGTCGAGCCCCCGCCTGGCATCGGCCGGAGAGATATGTATGCGGTCGGCGAAAAACGTGTAATCGCCGTGATGGATCACGACGGTCCGCACCTGATCTCCGATCGCCGCCCGGACTTCATCGACGCTTTCCTTCGTATGGACCACCACGGCCTCGGCATGGCGATACCATGCCCACTGGTGTCGGTGATCCCGGTCCTCGGGCTCATGACGCCGCACGTTGTGCGCCGTAAACACGAGCGGCGCCCGCCGACTCACCCACGGCCAGAGGAGCGAGTCAAACCGAGTGGAGAGCGGGCTCTGCACGTGCATGACATCCGGTTTGAGGCCTCGCATCAGCCGGTACACCAGCCAGGCGTTCCTAAGAAAACCGATCTGCGCGTCAAGCTTCGCCTCGACGGTAAAGCCTCGCGGCAGGCCACGGAGCTCATACCGACGATTGGTCAAGAGCGTCACCTTCGCGCCGGCCTCCGTGAGCGCTTGGCACAGGTTCCACGCATAGTGGGCGAGCCCTCCCCAGCCTCCTGTTTCGATCATCATCACGTTCATCCGCGGACCTCCGCCGGAGACACGCCGGCGCGCAGCGACCGCAGGAGGTCGAGGCACACCTTAAGCCGCCCGCGCAGCCGCGCCCTCTGGGCCGAGGAGAAGGGGGGACACAGAAGATTGGAGGCCACATACCGAACCACTGCACGGACCCACACTGCCCCGGTTAGAAGACGCGTGGCCCAGACTCCACGATGCTTGTGAAAAAACCTGATGTAGCTGAGATAGTAGTCCACCTGACGCGCAGCGGTCCCGCTAGTGCTGGCGCCGTGCCGGTGCACGGCTGTCGCATGCTCGTAGACCATCGAGCGATACCCGCATTGTTTCAGGCGAACGCAGAAATCGGTCTCTTCGAAGTACATGCGGAAGCCCTCGTCGAATCCGCCTACTTTCTGATAGGCGTCACGGCGGATGAGCATGGCGGCGCCGGACACCGCATCCACCGTCGTGACCGAAGAACGATGACCGTCTTGGTAGTACAGGTGTCGAGCCAGGCGATTCTCCGGCAGCAATTCGTGGAGCCAAAGCACCTCAGCAAGCGCGAAGCCGAGCGACTGGATGCGTTTCCCGGAAGGTTGCGGCTTTCCACCCGGATAACGGAGTTGGGGTGCGACCACACCACAATTCGGCTGGGTGCCGGCAAATTCCAGCAATGTCATCAAGGCTCCCCTGTCCAAGACAACATCGGCGTTCAATGCGAGCAGATACGGACAGTCGCTACCCATGAATGCGCGATTCAACGCGGCGCCGTAGCCGGGATTGTCCGGCAACGTCAGAATCCGCCATCGGGGAAAGGAGGAACGGACCGCTTCTACGGTGCCATCGGTCGATCCGTTATCCACGAGCGTCAGGTCGACGTTGATCGACTCGGCGGCCCGTTCCACTGCGGTCAGGCAATTGAGTGTCAACGCTCTGGTATTGTAAGTGACGACCGCGACGGCTACCTCAGCTCCCATGGCGACACCGTTTCCAAATGCTCGCGCCCAGCATGAGCGGGGCATGCCCCTGCCAGGGCCATGTCCTCAACGACAGGCGTAGGCGCTCAACCGCTTCTCCCCAATTGTTCTCGTTGTAGGCCTCATAGGCAAACCAATTGTGCATATCTGCAACCAGACGGCGGCCGCTCGTGCCCAGTCTCGCCAAAGGGTTTCCTGCGAGGCGATTCATCTTTTCCACCACTCGAAAGCGGTTGCAGTCCATGCGGGTCCGATCCTGGCTCATGCCTCCCTGGAACAGACGATAGGTCGCGAGGACCCGGGGCAGGTAGGCGGCCGGCGCGATCAGGGAGAGTCTGAGCCAAAGATCCCAATCCTCCAGCGCCGTCAGCGATTCATCGAACGCGCCGGCCTGCTCGAAGAGGCTGCGGCGGAGCATCGGCGAAATCGCGGGAATGAAGTTGCCGGCGACCAGTTCCTCAAAGAGATCTCCGTCCAACCGTCTCGCCGCGTACCCGAAGCGGTCCGAGGCCAACCGGCATTCACCCGATTGTTGATCGGCCAGTTCCACGTCGCAGTAGGTCCACCCTATTTCCGGCCGGGCCTCCAGAAACGCGACCTGTTCGGCCAGCTTGGTCCTGTGGACAAGGTCGTCCGCGTCCAGGAAGGCGACGTACTCCCCTTGAGCAGCGGACACGCCGCGGTTCCTGGCGGCGGCCAGCCCCTTGTTGGCCTGCCGGACCGTACGAACTTTGTCTTGATACCGCTTGAGGAGGTTCGGCGTGTCGTCCGTGGATCCGTCATCCACCACGACGACCTCGCAGGCAGGGTACGTTTGTGCGAGGGCGCTTTCCAGTGCCTCGGGAAGAACATTCACGTGGTTGTAAGCGGCAATGACCAGACTGACCACCGGTGCCATGGTTCACCCTGATTCCGACCGATCGGGTGACGGTGGGAAGACCTCATAAATCACGTTCTCCCGATCTCCCCGCCTGAAGCTCGGATCGCTGCTCCCCTGTCGGGGATGAATTCGGATTTCGCGCGGCCCCGGGGTCAGCTCGTTGATGAGGTGATCAAGCCATCGTCCTGCATCATAGGTGTGCGTGTAAAACCCTCGTTCGAGTCGTTCATCAACTTTGCGCCGGAACCTGAGCGGCTTGGGTGGCAAATAAAACACGATGATCAACTTCTTCGCGGCCCGCCCATACAATCGCTGCACCGCCGGCACATAATCTGGTAGATGCTCCAGGACATGTCGCGCCACGACGGCATCGAACCGGCGAGCCACGCCGTTCAGGTCGAATAACGATTCCTGCTGAAACCGAGCGCGGGCTTCCGCAAACCGACGCCGGGCCTCCTCGACAAACCGCTCGGTCACATCAGCCCCAGATAGTCGATGGGAAGCCGGCGCTCCCGAATCAGCTCGTACAGCACCCCCGTCCCACATCCGACATCCAGGACAGAAGTCATGTCCCTCAAGAGCTCCAGGGTTTTTTGCCGGGAAGGATGGTCTTTGCCCTCGACTCCAGTGCGGAGAAAGGCACGGACCTGCTCATCGGAAAACAATCGCCACGACTCCTTGAGTTTCATCGCACTCTCTCCGTGGTTATAAGCGGGCACCTAGCGCCGTTCGCAGATCGCCCCACACCGCCGCGCGCCAGAGCGGACCGGCCAGCCAGGCGGCAAGCAGCAGGTGGCATATGAGGGCGAGCGCACCGCACAACGCCAAACTGAACAGATCACGCACAAACAACTGACAGGCGGCATACAACAGCGCGGCCATGACCGAGGCGGAGCAGAACGGAATCCCGATGGCGCGGCTCAGGTGGAGCGGGACTGTTCGACGGAGAACCCACAGCACGCTGATGCTGAGCACGGCCACACAGGCGCTGGCCGCCGCAAAACCGGTAAACCCCCACCAGGGGACGAAAAGCAGACTCAGACACCACACCAAAGCCGCCCAGATGACGTTTAGCCAGAACACTTCGGCGGACCGGCCGAGGCTGTACAACGTATGAACGCAGAGGTTCGAGAGGCCTCCCACGACCGCCGCTACCCCAAACAGATAGAGCGCGGGAACGGCCGGAACCCAGGCGCTTCCGTAAACGAGGGATACCAAGGGGTCCGCAGCGGCCATCAGGAACAGGATTGCGGGGAACAAGAAGACCGCGACCCTGTTGATCGCTTGTTCCGT
>CAZZPI010000106.1:0-7634 GCA_964655865.1 uncultured Nitrospiraceae bacterium | reverse complement strand
CGAGCCGTGCGGCTCCTCAGTGCTTCGATTCGCAAGATGCTCACTCAGCACGGGAGCTCTGGTCCGGGCCAGGCATCCGGCTTCGCCGGTGACTGGCCGGGGGATGGGGGTGTCGGAGGAGCGGCGGCTCTGTATCGCCTTTTCGTGATGGATGCCGCCGGATAGAGTCTTCAACCCACTTGCTCCCCACACCTTGGTCGATCCGGTCGCTCTTCTGCGGGGTATCGTGACTGACGCGACCGGATAGAGCAGTCCTTAACTGAAACTGAAAATCTCCTGGTAGACAACCTCGCCTGCCCGATTCGGAGGCTCCGGACAGAATTGCTTGCTTCGGGCACATTGAGGTACGGTGGAACTCAAGCGCGCCTCTAACTACCGGGCTCTCGCTTGTACACAACTTCCACGCGGGCGAGATAGTCGCTCAGGGCGTGGAGCTGACGGGCGATGGCGGGTTTGTCCTGCCGGTTGGCGGCCTGCTCGAGAACGGCGCCTATTTCACTGATCCGATTGAAGCCATACCCTCCGCCGTCCCCTTTCATGCGATGGCCGAGCGTGCGGATGATGTCGAAGTTGTCCTGTTCCAGCGCCGCTCTGAGAGTGATGAGGTCCTTCCCTCTGTTCGCGAGAAAACCAGGGACGAGGTCGGCGAGATCCGGATCGATCGTCACAAAAATTTTCCCGCCGTCGTTGGGCGTCATGGGTTGAGCTGTTTCTGATAAGCGGATAAGAGTTCGAGCAACGTCGCTTTCTTGATCGGTTTGGTTAAGTGGGCGTTGCATCCTGCCTGGATGATCTTAGCCGTTTCTTTTTTCAAGGCGAATGCGGTCAGCGCGACGATGGGAGTCGGTGGCTGCTTATGCTCTTCTTCCCACCGGCGGATGGCTTTTGTGGCTGCATACCCGTCCATGATGGGCATCTGCATGTCCATCAGGATGAGGTCGAAGTGACCTGCGGTCACCTTGCCCACGGCCACGGCTCCGTTCTCCGCCAGGTCCAATTTGTGTGCGGTCTGCTTGAGGTAGGACTGGATCAGGAGCTGGTTGTCCGGAGAGTCCTCCACGAGCAAAATGCGGAGCGAAGCGGTGGGCCTTGATCCGTCGTCCTCGGCAGTGTGAGGCTGGGCGAGAGAGAGGCCTTTTGTCCGACTCAACGCCATCCCGACGGCTTGCAGCAGATCGGAGCGTCGGATCGGCTTCACCAGGTAGCCCCCGAGGCCGAGATCGTAGGTCCTGGCGATGTCTTCAGCCCACCGGTCCGAAGTCAACATCACGATGGTGAGGTCTTTGAACCCCGGACTGTTCCGGATCTGCTCCGCGACGTCAAACCCATTGCGTCCGTCTATTCGGCTGTCCAACAAGAGCAAGTCGAACGGTCGTCCTTCATCGGACGCTCGTTCCAACTGGATCAACGCCTCGTCATCCCGCTCCGCTTCCGTGACGATCGCTCCCCACGAGACGAGCGTCTCTCGGAGAATCAGACGATTTGTCGGAAAGTCATCCACCACGAGTGTCTTGAGGCCCGCCAGATGCGTCCCGACGGCGGGCATTCCGGCCGACTGATTCGGTTGCGCGGCCAGTCGAACGGTGAAATAGAAAGTGCTGCCTTGCCCGGCGACGCTCTCCGCCCAGATGTCTCCGCCCATGAGCCCTGCGAGTTGCTTGCAGATAGACAGGCCCAGGCCCGTTCCACCGTATTTCCGGGCGATGGCCGGGCTTGCCTGCGTGAAGCTTTCGAAGATGCTTCGCAGTCGGTCGGCAGGAATACCGATCCCGGTATCGGACACTGAAAACCGGAGCGCCCCCGGTTCAGAAATGGCCGGGTCGTGTTGGACCCGCATGACCACAGAGCCGCGCTCTGTGAATTTGATGGCGTTCCCGACCAGGTTGATGACGATCTGATGAAGGCGGGTTGGGTCGCCGATGAGCCGGCGTGGCACGTCGGAGAACAAATGACAGGCCAGCTCGAGGCCCTTCTCGTTGGCGCGCAAGGCGAGGATCTCGATCGCCTTATCGATCAGCTCGCTCAGGTCGAACTCGATGGACTCGAGTTCCAAATGGCCGGCCTCGACCTTGGAAAGATCCAGGATATCGTTCAGGAGGCCGAGAAGAGTGCAACCGGCGCGGCGGAAGACCCGAACGTACTTCCGCTGTTCCGGAGTCAAGTGTGTCTCCCATAGGAGGTCCGCCATCCCGATGATCGCGTTCATCGGCGTTCGGATCTCATGACTCATGCTCGCGAGGAATTCGCTCTTGGCCCGACTGGCGACTTCGGCGGCCTCCTTGGCGCTGGCGAGCGCCTGTGCCGTGGTTTTTCGATCGGCGGCTTCCAGCGCCAGCGTCACCATATTGGACACAGTCACGGCAAAGGTCTGTTCTTCATCCATCCATCGGCGGGAGCCCCCGATATGTTCGTGGCAGATGGCTCCGATGCATCGCCCGCGCTGGCGGATGGGAGCGTCCAGGGTCGCGCCGATGCCAGATGGAATCAGGTAGTCCTTTGCAAGTTCCCGCGTCCGACCGTCTTTCCGGGCGTTCACGGCGGCGATCGTATACTCTTCCGACTTCAGCGCGTCGAAATATGTCGGATATGACTGGAGGCTGCGGCTGGGACCGCTCGAATGGCGTTTCGATTCGACTTCATACAGGTCCTTCAGCTCGAGGGCTGACCGGTCGGGGGTCAACAGCCAGATGCCACAACGCGCGACCTTCAAGGTGTGTCCAGCCGCTTCGGTGATCAAATGAAACGCTTCGGTGAGATCCCCGTCGATAAGCGCCGGGTTGTTGGCCAGATTCAAGAGAGCATACTGGGATTTTCCAAGGAGACCCTTGGGGGAGAGGCGAGTCCGGTTGTACGTTGCCGGGGAACGCCGCCGACTGGGCCGGAAAGACGGCGATCCCGTGCTGCGCGACACTCGCTGACGTGAAGACCGGCTTGACATGGTCCTACCTCAGCCGTCTCGATAATAACCGCGCCGTGGGGGATCGAAGGGCCTTTGGTCGAGCAGACAGGGCGTGGACGGGGGATGATCGGAACGCAGAACTAACCAGCCGGGATCGTCAGTCCTCACGGAGGTTCTCGACGAGGGAGAGAACGGCGGCCTGTTTGATTCGGTTTCGCCCTTCCTGCTTCGCTTGGTAGAGGGCCTGATCGGCTGCTTTAATAAGATCGCTGGGGAAGTTATGGCGGGTTGGAACCGTGGTGGCGTATCCCAAGCTGATCGTCACCTGGCCGCCGTCCGAATGAGTAATACTGAGTGATTCGACACGGCGTCGGAGGGTCTCTGCGATCATGGCGGCGCCCTCAACTCCGGTTCCCGGAAGGACCACCACGAACTCATCTCCGCCATAACGGGCGACCAGGTCGCCGGGTCGGTTCACCGCGCTGGTAATGGCTCCAGCCACCTGCCTCAAGCACTCGTCGCCCGCCTGATGGCCGTTCTTGTCGTTGTAGGTCTTGAACCGGTCGATGTCGAGCATGATGAGCGAGAGCGGGGCGGCTTCCCGGACGGCGCGCCGCCATTCCTGCTCCAAGAAATCATCGAATTGCCTTCGGTTCGTGATGCCGGTGAGACCGTCCAGGCAGGAAAGACGCAACAGCATCTGGTTCGCCTCCTGCAGTTGGCGCATGACTTCGAGCAACTCCTGCTCGCGTGCCCGCCGCCGGTTGATCTCATGAACCAACCGAAGCACGGAACGGATCCTAGTCAGGAGCTCCATCTTGTTAATCGGCTTCGCGATGAAGTCCATGGCGCCGGCGGCGAAGGCAAGTTGCAGGTCGACGGGGTCGGTCTTAACGGTGACCATGATGACCGGGGTGTCACGGAAGCGTTCGATGGCCTTGATTTGGCGACAGGCCTCGATGCCGTTCATCGGAGCCATGACGATGTCCATCAGAATGAGGTCGATTTGGGCCCCGGCGTGGCCGCCTCCCTCCATTCCGAGAAGATGAAAAGCCGAGGAGGCCGAGTCAGCGACAAAAATATCCTGGTAGCCGGCCGAGGAGAGGATCGACTCAACCAAGGCCCGGTCGTCCGGAGAATCGTCGACGATCAATATGCCCATGCGCGCCCCTTTCGCAGGACCTCATCAAGCAGAGCCGAATGCTACCAATTAGTCTTTGTAAACGCCAGGATAAAGCTTTTTCACGCAAGCCGCGCAGAGGCCGTGGCTGAATTCCGCTTCAGAATGTTCCTGGATATATTCCTCCAACTGCTGCCAAGAACCCTGGTCGTTGCGGATTTTTTTGCAGGAAGCGCAGATGGGCACCAACCCGCGCAGGACCTTCACTTCTTTCAACGCTCGCTGCAGCTCTTCGTTGCTCTTCTGCAGTTCGAACTCTCGGGCCTTCCGTTGATCCATTTCGCGCTTCAGCGTGAGTGCGGAAGACACCCTGGCCAGTAATTCGACGTGGTTAACCGGTTTGGTGATGTAATCCATAGCGCCGGCGGCAAAGGCCTCCTGGAGGTTTGTAAGGTCGGTTTTTGCCGTCACCATGATAATCGGAATATCCCTCAGGTGGGCCTGAGCTTTGATGTGTCGGCAAGCTGAGACCCCGTCCATATCGGGCATCAGCACATCCATTAAGATGAGGTCCGGTAGCACAGTATGATTGACGGTAGCCCCAATACCTAACAACGTGAAACTCGCCTGGGCCGAATCGGCGACATGGATGTCTCCGTGCCCGGCGCGATTCAGAATCGACCGAAGCAATAGTTGCTGGTCAGGGGAATCATCAACGAGAAGAATGGTCATGTCGGAAACCTGCGGTGGGTGAGAGAGCGGACCCTCACAACGACCAAAGTATAGCAGGCGGAGAACTTATTGAAGCTTTGCGCGAACCAGATCGCTGATTTGTTTTCCGTCAACGGTCTGACCCGCTGTCTTGGCCGTCACAGCCTTCATGACCTGCCCCATGTCCTTCGCGGTCTTGGCGCCGGTTTCAAGAATCGCCTGGTCGATCAGCACAGCGAGCTCCTCCGGCGTGAGGGCTTTAGGGAGATAGCTCTCGATAATAGCCATCTCCTGCAGTTCCTTATCGGCGAGGTCTCTTCGATTCCCTTTCTCGTATTGCTCGGCGGCCTCCTTACGCTGCTTGATGAGGGTACCCATGACGCGGCTCATCCCCGCGTCATCGAGGTCTTTCTTCAGCTCGACTTCCTTGTTCAGGATCGCAGCCTTTACCATTCGGATGACGTCCATGCGGAGCTGGTTCCGACTTTTCATGGCAAGCTTCAAATCTTCATCTAAGCGGTTCCGCAAGGACATATCGCAACCCTCCTCTCGGCACTGTGCCGGTGCTGCTTTCAGGATAGCCCTCGTGTCACGACCAGTCAATCCTTTGACGACCGCACTTCTGAGGGGCGCCGGTTGTGGGTTGACGCGGAGGGTGCCTGCACCCCGAGGCTTCGATGGGGGCCACGAGCACAGTCGAAATGTCGAAGGACGACATCCGCTGGAGGTCAGTGGGGTGGTGGTATTTCGCCTGGAAGGGGATGTATGATGGGCGCATGACGAGAGCGTGACCCCCTTGGGCGGTCTGTAGATTCGGTTCGAGGTAAGTCGATGAATCGGCCAGGCAAGGGTCTCTACGTGGTGACCGGCTTCCTGGTCTTGCCCCTGCTCGTAGGATGTCACTCCTCGACCCCGTCCGTGGCTCCCGAGGAGCCTGCCTTGCTGATCCCCTCCCCCGCGGTTCCCCGCGACGTCAAACGGCTCGCCGTCTTCTACCCAAAGTCCTCGAATCCAGAGTGGATGGAGGCCTATGCTCGTTTGGAAAGCGCGGCGTTTCAGTTGAAGCAGCAGCGCCCCGATTTAAAGATCGTCGATCGCTTCAATTTGCCGCTCCTGCTCGGTGAACACCGCCTGCAGTGGACCGGCTCGGTGTCGGAGGATTCCGCGATCCGGTTAGGCCGTCTCCTCGGCGTGGACAGCGTGTTGATCTATAGGATCGAAGGCCCTACGACTCGAGACCGCTTTTTTGCCAGACACTCGAGCGATTTGCCCCCTATTACGGTGTTGAGCAAGATCATCAAAGTCGAAAGCGCGGAGGTGGTCTATCACAACGTCGTCTCGGCGCGGGCTGATGAGGGAGCCGGCTGGGAGTTGTCGGACAGCCTTGACGTGCAGCGGGTCAATCGGACGGCGTTGGAGCGGGGCATCCGCCAGACTGTCAACGACCTCCGACAGGCATTTCAATAATTCAACAATCCCACACAATCGGGACAAGGGAGGAGGAACGCGCATGGATGGCTGGACGGTCCGGACCCTGTGCACTACAGAGTTGAGCGTCGCGATGGCGGTTGGTGTCGCTGTGGCAGTGTTGGTTGTCGGCTGTGCAGCCTCTGCTCCGAAGGACCCCCCTGCGCCGAGTCCGGCACAGGTACGAAGCAACGCCGACCGGACCTTCGATAAGCTCAAACAGGAAGAACGGGATCGTCAGGTCAACTCGCCTGGTGTGCCGAAGTAGTGTGATGGTGGATACCTCGCGGGGGTCACGACTCTGATCTCGTTCCTTTCGGCAGGAGCCAAGAGGAGAGCGGTTTCAGAAGCGGGAGTTCCCGAACCATCGCACCATGTGAGAGCAATTCGACAGGCCGAGCTTCACGAAACGTACTGAGGAGAGCGGACACGATAACCAGCCGCAAGACGCCGGAAAGCATGAAGACAAACGGAAGATTGGAAGGCGGCCGGATCTGCCATGGGCCGAGGATGAGATGCTCTGGAACGACGTTGACGAGCCAGCTTCCTAGCAGGGCGCCGATGAACCACCCGCAGGCGTTGACAGCGTTGGCAAAAGCGACACCCTTCGCCTTGTCTTCGGTCCGAACGACGTCAAAGACATAGTTTTGTAGACCGAGCGCCAGGCCTCCCCAGATCACCCCCGCCACAAAGTTCACGACAATCAAGACCGTCAGGTGTGTCGTGAAAAGATACACCATCGGCAGAAATGGCACGATGAATCCCGTGATGGTCAGGACTTTTTTGCTGCCAAAACGATCACAGATCTGGCCCCAGGGGTGGAGGGTCAGGACCTGTCCCAACATGCCCACGGCCATCCACAGACCATATTCGAGATAGCTCCAGTGGAGGTCCCGAAGCATGAAGACGACGAAGAAGGGGCCCGCGATGAGCACGCACAGATGGAGGAGGCCCGAGAACAAGAGAAACTGACGATAATCCCGGCTGGCCGTTCGACGCAGGAACTCGCGAAACGCCATCGTGTCTCCGGTCACCGGGACGGGCGGAGGCTCATCGATGCGGGCGAGGAAATGAGTCGACAGGCCGCGGGCCAGGGCGGCTAACGCGAAGAGGAGCGCGAAGCCGCCCCACGAAACGCCCCAGCGTGCCCCTATATTCAGCAACCAGCCGCCGAGGCCGAGCGCGAACACGCTCATGAACGCCATAACCTGGGCCCGCCGGCCGAAGTAGCTGCCGCGCTGGTTCGGCTCCACGTGATCCGTGATGACGCTTGTCCACGGAGGAACGGCCACGTTGCCCAGTGAGAAATAGACCACCGCACAGGTTATGACAAGCCACGCGCCGTGCGCGGGCGAAAGCAGAGGCAAGAGGAGGATGGGTAGCCAACAGAGGGTTTGTCCGATCCCGCCGCATAGGATCAGGGGGCGCCGCCGTCCC
>CAZZPI010000105.1:0-7641 GCA_964655865.1 uncultured Nitrospiraceae bacterium | reverse complement strand
AATGACCAGGCTCCAGACCCCTGCGCCTGCCGCTGCCGTCAGGATGGCGACTGCATAATAGGCACCGATCTCCACCAAGTCGGCGATCGATAAGGCTCGATAGTCGAGGCGTCGTTCCAACAGGACCGCGGGGGGCATGCGGAACGCCGCGAAGAGAGCCAACGCGGCCAAACTTCGTATGGGCCCTGCCGACTCCGCATCCAACCCGAGCAGCGATACGGCGAGCGGCGCCAGCACCCACACAAGCCCCGCGACCAGCAAGCCGATGCACAAAGCCACCGTGAAGGCCCACGCAAGGTGCTGATGTTCGTCGATCGTGCGACGTTGGACCAGAACCGTTCCGAGCCCGACGTCTCCGAGTGCCACGGCCAGGCTGACGACAAACAACGCGACCGTATACAGGCCAAACAACTCAGGGATCAGCAATCGCGCCAGGGCGATTCCCCCAAGAGCGGAGATGAAGATCGCGACGATCCGCTGACTCCCCAACAGCGCGCCGCCGTGGAGCGTTCGTCGACGCAGGCTCTCACTCCCCCTGTGGGAGGGCGGACTCAGAGAGGCACTGGACACCGGAGTGGATTGACGTGGGACGCTTGACGGGATCGCCATCTCGCCTTACCGGCATGACGGCCATGCCGACGGAGGTTGCGCGTTCATCATGCCCGCAATCGAGTGGATTGGGAAGGTATAACTGTTTCCTGTCCGGCCCGATCAAGCATCGACGCCCTCACCATGAGCGCGGTGAACAACCAAAACGGCTCCATGATGCGCACGATGATGAACGTGTTCGATCCGACAGAATGAACGACGAGTCCGATCAGCCCGAACACAACGCCGAGGCTGAGCCCGCGAATGTAGGGATCTCTGACCTGATCCATCGAGGTCATCGCTGTCCGGAAGATCCCCCATTGGAGCGCGAGGAACGCGCAGAGACCCAAGAGCCCGGCCTCAGTCAAAACCCGCGGATACATGGCGTCCATGAACGGGCCCCCCGTCACGCCGTGTCCCCAAAGCGGCGACTTGATCCAAACATCGAGACCATGTCTCCACGACTGCAACCGTTCCGACGTCGACGTATCGACCCTGACTTTTCCGATCTGGATTTGTCCCTCTTCCTGAGGTTGCGTGAAGGTATACGCGACCCGGTCGACGACGGCCTTGGGCGCAACAAAGGGAAAGACGACCAGCCCCATCAACAAGATCCCGATCAACATCGGGCTTCGACGTCGGAGATAGAGCAAGACGGCAAGGGTCACGACGGCCGCGGCAAGGAACGAGGCCCTGGACAAGGTGGCCTGGAGAGCGATGCTCTGGAGTCCCAGGAGCGCCAGCAACGGTCCCTTCTTCGTCACCGCCCCCGGCGTGACGACCAGCGCGACCACGATCGCCATCATGAGCACCAGATAACCGCCGAGCGTGTTGGGCTCTCCCGTTTCTCCTTCGAAGGGGGCCGAAACACGCTCGCCCGATGGAATCTGCGAGATGGCGTACAGAGAGACCAGAGCACAGGTGAGGAAGCTGGCATTCACGAATCGGCGAATTTGCGTCTGGTCCTGCACCAAATGCACCGCCATAAAGTAAAGAAAGAAATATTCGTAGTATTTCAGGAGGAAGAAGAACCCGCCGATCGGTTTGACCTTACCGGTGAACAAGCCGATCAGAGTGGCGAAGACGCAGCTTCCGACATAGAGCATGATCACGCGATTAAGGGGCGTCCGTAGTAGGACGCGCTCCGACCTGACGACGGCCAGACGGGCGACCCAACCCAATCCGACCAGAACCAGCATGAAATCGTCGAACCGCAGCGTGACGCCGCGCCCGAGCGTGGTCCCGCTCCCGACGCCTCCGACGAGCACTTCGGGGCCCAGCAGCATGGAGAAGACCAGCACAAAGAGCCCGCTCACGGGAGACATGAAGGCCAGGACGAGGGGGACGGCGCCGAGTATGACGAGGAGGCTGGTAATCGGCTTGACCAGGACGAGTAACAATGCGAACGGAGTGGCTACGAGGAAGGGCAGCCAGAGATCAGGATGTGATGACCGAGAGGCCGCGTCGTACACGAGAGAATCCTTGTCTTATTCCGGACTCGCAGCCGTCGCCGGCGAGACATCCCTCCGATTCCCAGGGTGGTCCCTCGTATCCGCCATCCGGCACGCGGTCATCGATAGTCGTACCGGTAGTACACGGATTCCGGCGTCACTTCGGCCCGAACGTTCGTCAGGACCACACCCATGATGTTCGCTTGAGCATGATCGAGCAGGAATTTGGCGCGTCGCAGCGCGTTCCGACCGATCCGCCCGACTTGGTAGACGAGGATCGTGCCGTCCACACGCGAGCTGATCGCCACCGCGTCCGTCACCGGCAGGATCGGCGGCGTGTCGAACAGCACGAGATCGTACTGCTCTTGCATCTCGCCGATCAGGTTCTTGATCTTGTTCAAGTTGAGGCATTCACTCGGATTGGCCGTCGCAGACCCGCTGGTCATGATCGACAGGTTGTCGAGGCCCGGACTGTTGACGACGCGGTCCACTCCGATTTTCCCGAGCATCAGATCGGTGGCCGACCGCACCGCCCGCGACCACGGTACCGTGCCCAACAGCGCGTCCGTCAGGCCCGGCTCGCGCTCCAAGCCCAGCCGCTGGTGCACGATGGGTCGCCGGAGGTCCGCATCGACGAGCAGTACCCGCTGCCCTTCCTGGGCCAAGGTAATGGCCAGGTTGACGATGCTCGTGCTCTTGCCTTCCCCGAGACCGGCGCTCGTAAACAGGATCGATTTCACCCGTCGATCCATGCTGGCGAACTGAATGTTCGTGCGGAGCGACCGGAGGCTTTCCGACAGCACGGATTTGGGATCCACGAAGCAAATCAACCGCGAGAGGCTCTCGATCGCCTCCCGCGGGGTGTTGGGCGGCAACGCCGCCTTCGCGACCTCGAGGAGTTCCTTATCGTCGAACTGAGGAATCACGCCGAGCACCGGCACCTTCAGGAAGTCTTCCACGCCCTCGATGGTGCCGATCGAAGTGTCGAAGGACTCGCGTGCGAACGCGAGGACGATGCCGAGGAAGACTCCCATCAATGAGCCGACCATCAAGTTCAGGCTGTTGTTCGGGGCGTTCATGGGCGCGCCCGGTTTGGTCGCCGGCGTGATGATCGTGACCTCTTCGATGCGCTCGGCGCTCTTGATCAGAAGCTCCTGATGCTTGACCTTGAGCGCCGAGTAGAGGTCGGAGTTGACTTTGACGTCGCGTTCCAATCGACTCAGGATGATGGCGGCCTTCGGAAACGCCAGGTAGCGGCCGCGATATTGGCCGATTTGTTCTTTCAGGGCCGTCTCCCGGAGGATCAGCGTGTTCGTCTTCGACTGCAGTTCTCCGAGCATCTCCCGCTTCACGTTGGCGATCTTTCGGGTCAGTTCTTGGACCTGCGGATGTTCGGGAAGATAGTTGAGGAGCGCAGTCGCCCGCTCCTGGATCAAGTCCATCAACTTGGAGTTCAACACTCCTAGGTGGGCCAGGGGTTCTTCGGTGAAGATGCGCTCGCCGGCGATCCCGCTCCCATCCGGAGCCTTAAGCATTTCGATCTGTCGCTTCGTTTCCTCTTTGACGCGCAGAAGGGAGTCGAGCTCTCCTTCCAGCTTGGTGTAGGCGTCCAAGGCGGCCTTGGCCTCGTCGGCAAGAAACACTTGCCCTTCCCGCTCTTTGAACCTCAAGAGCGCGTTTTCCGCATCGGTGAGCTTCCGTTCCAGGATGCCGAGTTGGTCTTCGACAAACCGACGCGACTCCGTCACCAGCCGGTTTCGGGTGGCGATATTCTCCAACCGGTACGCCTCCGCCGTCGCGTTGGCCAGTTCCGCGATGAACTCGGGGTTCTCGCCCGCCGTCGTGATCTTGATGATGTTGGTGTCGGCCTCCCGAGCGGCCCTGACTTGTTGGCTCAAGTCGTAGATCGCGCTGAGGTACGGCGCGGATTTCCTGACTTCCGGCGGGGCGTCCGCCTGGATGATGTTGAGTTGGTGCCCCACTCGTTCCATGACCGGAAAGCTGCGGATGAATTCCGTCTGAGAGGCCAGGTCGTTCGGGCTCGAGACCGTGAGGGACTCGAGCAGTTGCTGCGCCACGGTGCTGCTGCGGTCGAACTTCACGCGCGCGAAGGTCTCATAGAGAGGCGCCGGCTGGAGAAACGTGGAAAAGGCGAACGTAAACAACAGCACCAATCCCGCGGAGAACAGGATCAGGTACTTGCGTTTTTTGAGGATGAACCAATAGTCGATCAGCTCAAGTTCGTATTGCGCCATTGTCGAGCTCCAGTTCCTCGGCGAACCTCAGATCCTTACCTCGAGACCACATTCGGGAAAAACGTCGGGACGACGAAGACCGCATAGAGCGGCAGGATCATCGTGTAGACGATCGGCATGATCTTCTTCGAGGCCTCTACCCCATCGCCCAAGTGCTCGCGCGGAACGAACACAACGTCGTTTTCCTCAAGAGGAAGGTTGCGACTGTAGTCGCCGTAAGTGTACAGCCTGGCCAAATCGGCCGTGTAGATCTGCGGTTGTTGCAAGGGCCCCCGGATGACTCGGATTTCTTCGAGCAACGCGGTTTCGTTGTAGTTCTCCGCCTGGGCGATGGCCTGGATGACCGTCATGTTTCGCGAAAGCGGATACATGCCGGGCTTCTTGACGTCTCCAAACACGAAGACCCGCTTCACGCGCATGGTCTTCTTCTTGAGATTGACCTGCACCCGAGGATCGCGCACGAATTGGCCGATTTTCTCCTGAATTCTGGTCTCCGCTTGCGGAACCGTGAGACCGGCGACGCTGACGTCGATGAAGCCGACGGAGAGCTGTCCGTTCTCTCTCACCATGCTGGTGTACTTGTCTTCGCCCGCGCCGCGGCGAATCACCACGTCCAGGGTGTCTCCACCCTCGATGGGAGTGTCAGGGCTGACCACTGTTTCGTCGGCGTACACTTCACCCTTCGGCATGGGAGGAAGGGTCTCGATGTTCTGAGGAATCGCCGACGGCGGCAGGGTGGATTGCGCGGGATTGCGGCAGCCCAACGGGCCGGTGATCAAGGTGACGAGTACGACGCCCGCGACGAACGACTGTGCCTGTTGCGAGAACCAACACGGTTTCATAGATTGTCCCGTCCTTCTTTGGTCCGTACCACTTCGACGATGTGCACCTGCGAGTTCTTGCTCAGATCGACGACATTCGACGACCCCGCCGCTCCCCCATCGGATCCCGGCGCGATTCTGACCAGAGGCCGCAAGGGGACTCCCCGCGGCACAGCGCTCACTTTTCCCACCGCCCCGTTGCTGAGACGCACGTCGGTTCCGATCGGGTACAAGCCCAAGTGATCCACCAAGGCCTTCAAGTGGTGCTTGGGAAAAGACGTCTTCTCCCGTGTCATCAAGTCCCGCAGGGCATCATGGGGTGACCGTGCGCGACGGTACGGTCGCGGACAAATCATGGCGTCGAAGGTGTCCACCAAGCCGATGATCTGGGCGAATTCTTCGATCTGCGCGCCCCTGAGTCGCGATGGATAGCCGATCCCCTGCACCCGTTCATGTTCCTGAGCGACGATCGTCGCCAGCCAGGCGTACCTCTGGTCCAGTCCCTTCAGAAGTTCATACCCGAGCTGAGGATGTCGTTCGATCGTCGCGCGTTCCTCGGCGGTCAGCGGACCGACCTTCTCGACCAACTCAGCCGGGATCAAAAACATCCCGGCATCGTGAAGCAGGCCGGCGAAGGCAAGCTGCTCCAACTGGTCGTCGCTGTAACACAGTTCTCTGCCTATACAGACGCCCAGGATGGCCACATTGACCGGATTGCTGGTGAGCTGTGCCGTGCTGCCGTTGTGGAGCGCCCGTTCGAGCAAGACGTCGCTCTCGCAGAGCGCGGCCGCCAGAGCCTCTGCAAGCCTGCCGACGCGGTCTACCTCAAGAGGACGATGAGCCTGAATCGCTTGACCGAGCCGCGCGATCTCCGCCTGTGCATCTTCGTATAAGGCTTGTGTTTCTGGATTGTTGAGCGTCGCAGGGCTTGCAGTTGCCGGTGACCCGAGGCGCCCCGCCATCGATAAAGGCGCGAAGGCCGAGGGTGTCCCGGTAGGCAGGCGTGTTCCTTCTTGCTGCGTGCGAATCAAGTCCGACAAGCGTGCCATATCAGTGTCTTCGGTCTCGGTTGATGGAATCCCCGTTTCCCTGTTTCATCGTCCGCGATTGGCGACTTTCCCCAGCTCCGGCACCTGCTCCTCGTCCTTTCTGAGCTCTCGCTCGAGCATCGCGCGAATGAACCCGCTCGTTGTGTACCCCTGTTGTTTCAATCGATCGAGGTGCTCCTTCAGCTCGACAGGCAATTGGATGACGATTCGGACCAATTTGGACATGATGACACCTCTTTAACCTCGAAGATGTACGGTCGGACCAACCGTCGGCATGTGCGCCCCCGTCACAGCAATGAGAGGCCCATGTAGGCGTTTGCTGCCGTTCCGTGCCAGTTGAAGTCTAGCAGATATTCGTGGGGCGACAAGAAACAGGGACGCGGACCTGCCGATCGAATGCCAGCAAATTCAGGCAGTGGGTGCGGTTCGGCTCCTGGACACGGTTCTCACGAACGTCGGGAAAAACATATGAACATCGACACTTACGTCTCTTTTACACCCCATCGGTAGAAGAGACGCTGCCAATTGTTGCGCTCTTCCCGCCACCAGGAGCCGTGCAGTGTAACCGGCCGAAGGGTCCACTCGACCGTCGCATGGACCGACCATCGGGGAGACGTCGCGTCGGCGGTAACCAGCACCGCTCCGTGACGGTCTGTCCGGAACAGAGAGACACCCTTGTCGGCATAGGCTTGGATCACGTCATGGGATGGGTGTCCATACGGATTGTAGCGGCCGGCGCTCACGACGCCGATTTCCGGACGCACGCGTTTGATCCATTCCCGATCGAGTGAGCTCTTCGCGCCGTGATGGGGCACCTTCAAGACGCGCACGTTCCCCGGCCACTCCGCATCCGACAGATGGCCGAGCAGCTCGGCCTCCACGTCTGCCGTAAACAAGAAGGCGTGGACCCCGCAGGACAAGAGCGTCACAAG
The DNA here is from genome assembly GCA_964655865.1 of uncultured Nitrospiraceae bacterium. GTDB lineage: Bacteria > Nitrospirota > Nitrospiria > Nitrospirales > Nitrospiraceae > JBBIJI01. Next base: position 545 of record CAZZPI010000105.1, on the reverse strand, counting down.
GGAGCGATTGTTGAGCGCATGGCCGCTGACGGTGGAGAGGTGCCCATCCCTCTGGATCAGAGCATCTCGAGCAGGATTGAGCACCGATAAGCGACACGGTCCCTTGTCGATCGCGACGGTTTGTCCTCGAATCGCAATCTCTTCGTGTAGTCCCACAGCATCGAGCGCTTCCCTGACCCTGACGGCAAAGGGTTCCTCCCGTCGAATCCCGATGCCCCAATAGTGCGAGGCCGGAAAATGCCGGATGATCCACGCCAGGCCCCCGATGTGATCGAGCTGAGGATGAGTCCCGATGATGTAATCGATCCGTCTTACCCCGTGATTCCACAGGAACGGCGCCACGACGGCTCGCCCCATGTCGAACTGTTCGAAGGTCGTCCCTCCATCTATTAGGATCGTCGCTCCCTCAGCGGATCGAATCACGATGGCATCGCCTTGTCCGACGTCGAGAAAGGCGACGTGCACGAGCCCATCCGCCCCAAGAAGATCTGGAGACCATCCCCACCACACGATCCACAGCGCCACCAGGCCGGTCAGGCCGACGA
>CAZZPI010000104.1:0-7692 GCA_964655865.1 uncultured Nitrospiraceae bacterium | reverse complement strand
CCGCGCTGCACCAAAATCCCGCCTATGACAAGTGTCCAGCAGTTTTCGTACCAGTGCAGGAACCAGAGTGATCACGGTCGGCTGTTCTTTGCGGATCAGTCCGAGAAGGACTTGTATGTCTCGGGGGTCCGGTACGAGCACCATGCGGCCACCAACGGCAAGACAAATATTTTGGGTGACCGTCATGCCGAACACATGAAAGAGCGGGAGGGCTGCGAGGAAACACTCTGTTCCTTCAGAGGGAGAAAACCAATTCACCAATTGTTGAATGTTCGCGTTTAAATTGCTGTGCCGCAGCACCGCACCCTTCGGAATTCCTGTCGTCCCACCCGTGTACTGGAGGAGCGCCACGTCTTCCGGGGCAGTGACCGGAAGCCGCCGCGAGTCGATGCGAGCGTCCATATTGAGGACATCATGGAACCACCTGATACGATTGCTGTCAGGAATCACGACGGGAGACTTATGATTCCGGCGGCTGTACACATACCTCGCGAGGATAGTCATGAAATCTGTAATTTTCGTCACGATGACTGGCTCAAGGTCAAGGTGTTGGATCTTGGAGTACATCGCATCGAGGACCACGATGGCTCGAGCCCCCGCATCGCGAAGCTGAAAGGATAACTCATGCGCGGTGTAGGTCGGGTTACACGCCACCACAATCCCGCCGGCCTTCAAAATACCGAAATACGCGATGACCGCCTGAGGAGAATTCGGCAAGCAAAGAGCCACGCGATCGCCTTTGCAAATTCCCAGCGCAGCAAGCCCGCAAGCGAACCGATCAACCAAGTCACTGAGTTCTTGATAGGAGAAAGTCTGGCCAAAGAAATAGAGTGCCTTACGGCGAGAGAATCGCTGGACGCTCTTTGTAAACACCGTTACGAGCGTCTCGGCACGGATGGAAAGTTCAGGGGGTACGCCCTCAGGGTAGTGCAGCAACCAGGGTGAGTCAGACATGGAAGGACCTGCCTCGTGAGGATTGGCTCAAGGAGACATCTACACCAGCACCTTCCCTCTGCAAAGACACGATCCGACTTCGCTTGCGCATACAACGCCTGATGGTCATGGAATCGCCTCGGTTACCATGTCTCCTGGGTAAGATACGCACAGGGCTCAAAGCGTTTCCCGTACCTGGCTGCCAGTGAATCAAGTTCTTCGGCGATCCGAGATGCCGTCATAACCTTCCTAGCCCACGCGAGCAAACCTCCTCGAAACGCGGGGAATCCAATCCCATGGATCAGAGCCAGGTCAACTTTCCAGGCCTGATCGACGATGCGATCGTGGAGACAGCGAATGGCTTCATCGACCATCGGGAGAAAGAGACGATTCCGGATCACGTCATCGGAGAAAGAATCTGCATCGTCTTGGACGAGCCGACGATACTCTCCAATTGCTTCGACAGCCTGTGGATTCTCCCTCCCTGATTTCCAGAACTTCACGGGCGGTTTCCCTGCAGGAAGCAAAGCCTCAAGAAGCCCATCCCGACATTCAATCCGAGGCCCTAAAGTTGAGAGTGAGGTTAGCACATGCCTCGCGACCTCAAGCCCTATGAGATCAAGCAGTTCTAGAGGTCCCATGGCGCGACCGCTATCCACCGCCATCCCAAATGCTTTGGCCACGGCATCGACGCGGGCAATAGCGACGCCTTCGCTTAGCAGGATCACCGCTTCGGCCAAGTACCGCCCCAGAATTCTGTTAACTAGGAACCCAGGCCCGTCGTTCACTACGAGCGGAATCTTCCCCAGCAGTTTGGCGAGACCGCAAGCGTGTAAGACCGCCGCCGCAGAAGTAAAGGGAGCCCGCACCACTTCAACCAACTGCATCTTAGCCACAGGGTTGAAGAAGTGGAGTCCCACGCATCGCTCAGGATGGCGAGATCCCTCGGCGATGGCTCCCACGGTGTAAGACGAGGTGTTCGTGGCAAATATTGCATCAGGACCGGCGACTGACTCGAACTCCGCCAGCACCGACCGTTTGACCGGAAGTGTCTCAGACACGGCCTCGATAACCAACGGAAGGGCTCCCAGATCTCCCGTACGCAAGGTCGGAGCGAGACGGAGCATCCGAGCGCGTACCTCAGATGGAAGGATCTTCCTTCTCTGCAGCTGGACACTTTGGGACTTGTATATTCGTCCCATGGCCTGCGCGAGGGCATGAGGGGAGATATCTCGCAATACAACCGTGCAACCTTTCTCGGCAAGTTGCGCTGCTATTTGCGACCCCATCAACCCCGCCCCCAACACACCCACGCGCACGGTCGACAGAACCGCACTCGTGACACTGCGCTTGACGGTCTCGCTTCCCAGGAACAAACCGACAAGGTACGCGGAGACTTCACTGGCCATGAGATCGAGAAGGATGGGCTTTTCAACGTCGCGCGATCCTTCGAGAACACTGTGCCGCGTTCCTCTCTCCACCGCATCGATCGCGCAGAGAGGGGCGGGATAGAAGTGTCGAATTCGCCTGGCCACCCGTCGGCGCACGTAGCGATAGAGCACTGACCGAACTCCAGGAAGGCTCAAGCATCTCTGGCCTATCGGTAGAGTCCGTTTGGCAGCGGACGCGGAACGCAGAGCATGAACTTTTGCGATCGCCGCTTCGACAAGCGTTTCTCTCTGAACTTCGTCGAGGGTCCGGAGCCTCGATGGAACGGAAGGAACCATCCCGTCGATGAGCCCCATACGCAGGGCTTGCCGAGGAAGGATCGTCTTTCCGGATGTGATCATCTCCAATGCAGCCGGCAGGCCGACCAGCCGCGGAAGACGTTGCGTCCCTCCAAAACCCGGAATAATCCCGAGCTTCACCTCCGGAAGTCCGAAACAGGTTCTTGGATGCGCGGACGCGATGCGAGCATGGCAGGCGAGTGCCAACTCGAGCCCTCCACCGAGACAAGTACCCTCTAGAGCGGCAACAAAGGGCTTCGTCGACCGCTCCATCATGTCAAAGAGCTTGTGCACGGTCGCCACGAGTCTGTCCACTCCGTCAAAAATCCGAGACTCTTGTGCCAGGCGAATCTGCTCAAGATCCGCACCCGCGCAGAAGTTGCCTTCTTTCATGCTTAGGAGCACGACACCGACGATCGCGTCTGTCTCCAAAGCCCGTTGAACGACTTTTTCCCAACCGGCCAAGCTGTCATCGTTGAGGACATTGACTGGTTTCCCGCAATAGTCAAACCCTGCCAACAGAATACCCCCCTCGAGCACGGTGGTCTTGAAGTGCTCCGGGTGGCTCCGGTTGTCGGAAGATGAAGAAAAGCTGTACTCGGCCAGCATGCCTATTTCCTCTCTAGAATCATCGCCACCCCCTGGCCGCCGCCCACACAAGCGCTGATCAAAGACCGTTGTGCATCGCGTCGCTTGAGCTCGTAGAGCGAAGTAATGGCCAATCGAAGACCAGACACACCGACGGGATGACCGAGCGCGATGGCACCCCCATGAGGGTTAAGATCCCCAGGTGCAATTTCGCCATAGCGGCCGGACAGTCCATATCGGCCAAACTTGCGTTCCAGGAGTGATGCCGACTCGAGAATGCGGACGATGCCTAGCACGACGGCTGTAAAAGCTTCGTTTATTTCGAAGACTGCACAATCTTTAAGCGTCAGCCGAGCCTTGGAGAGAACCTTGGCAATCGCCCCAACCGGCGCCAGGCCCATGCAGGAAGGTTCATAGCCGAAATCCGCGTACTCGGTCACATACCCCATGATCGGCAACCCGAATGACTTGGCTTTGTTCTCCTCCATAAGGAGAATGGCTGCGGCAGCATCCGTCACTTGAGAGGAATTTCCCGGCGTCACTGAGCCATACCGTCTATCGAATACGGGCTTCAGTCCGCTGAACGTATCCCGGTTGACATCCTTACGAATTCCGTTGTCTTGGTCCACATACGCACTGCTCTCAGGAACGAACATGGGAACGACTTCTTCCGAAAACAATCCGGTTTCCCATGCCTCTGCCGCTTTTCTATGCGACCGGAGAGCAAATTCGTCCTGGTCCCGTCTAGAGATGCGCAAGGCCGGGTCCTTGGCGATATTTTCCGCGGTCAGCCCCATAATGAGGTCACACATGGGGTCGGTCAGGCCCAGTAAGACTCCCACCCGGGGTGGGTATTTCTGGAGATTGAGAAGTTTCGGAATCAGGGCAAGGCCCCTGCCGATTCGTTCCTGGACACTCTTAGCCTTACTATACTGCAGGATGTGATTAGCCACGGTGCGGTCATAGGCGACTGGAATCCGGCTCATCGCTTCCATGCCGATCACAAGCACGGCGTCGGCATCGCCGCTCCGAATGCGTAGGCTTCCATAGTAGAGCGCTGTGACCCCGGACCCGCAATTTTTCCCTGCAACAGTGTCGGCAGGAATCGTCACGGGCAAGCCACCGGTGACCGCGGCAACCCGTGTAGGATTGACCGCATGAGCCGGCGTGGCCACATTGCTCCCCAGTACACAATCGATCGATTCGAGTGGGACATTCCAGCGATGACAGCGATTCACCATTTCGCGGACGACCCAGGAACCAAGCACCTCCGCATCGATCTCACGAAAGGCCGTCCCTTCTTTGCAGAATGGAGTCCGGAAGCCATCCACAATGACCACATTTCGCATAGCGTTAACCGTCACTCGGCTAGGGTGAATTGGAGAACATAACCAGTTTCGGCAATTAGAGTGCTTGGTAACTTTTCGCCTACCGAACCGTACTACATCCTACCATCCTCACCCACACTTCGTGTCATTCCTGGAGTATATCCCCTCCCCCGAGAAGGGGGGAGACCAAACCAACTTCCGAAGCATTCTCAGTCAGGACAGTGGTAAAGTGGTAAGCACAAAAGATGTTCAGCGAAACCGACTGTCCTGCACATAGGTCACGCCCATGACAAAACCGAATCTGTTTCAAGGGTCTGTAGCGATTGCCGAAACCGCCCGTGACAAGTCTACCTATTCTTCCGGGTTTCTTGCCGGCTTGTTTGAGGCCGATGTTCGATGGGATCTCTTTTACACCCTCGGAATCCCCACGACCAGCCAAGATGCTCAGGATTTCTTGGAACGTTTCGAAACCGCGATCATCTCCTTGGACCCCGAGCAAGTCGATGGCGAGGGGGAATTGCCGGAGCCAATCCTCAAGACATTGGCTGGGCTTGGTGCATTTGGAATCAAAATTCCAAAACGGTTCGGTGGGCTGGAGTTGACCCAATACGAGTACCAAAAGGTTGCCGTCTTATGCGGAAGCCTTGATGCTTCCCTTACTGTGTTGTTGTCGGCGGCCCAATCGATCGGCGCGCCTGAGCCCTTGCGTCTTTTTGGAACAGAAGACCAGAAAGCCAAGTACCTCCCGAGGCTCGCGAAAGGGGAAATTTCTGGGTTTGCGTTAACGGAAAGAAACGTGGGTTGTGATATCTCCAAGGTAGAGACGCATGCAGTCCGCGTCAAACTGAACGGTCATACCGTCGGCTATCGTCTCACAGGGGAGAAGTTCTTCATCACGAATTCTGCCAAGCACGACGGCGACTTTTTGTGTTCTATGCTCGTAGTCATTGCGCGAATCGTTGATCGCCCGGAAGACTTGCAAGATCCCCATGCCCCAAAACATTACGGAGCCTTCATCGTCGAACCTCAATGGCCGGGATGCTCGGTCACTCGCCTCCGCTTCGAAGGCGTCAGGGGGATTTACAACGGAGCGCCAAAGTTCGACAACGTCTACGTCCCGGTCGACAACCGCCTCGGAAGCGAACAGGATGGCTTGCGGATCGCGCTCGCAACGTTGACCGTTGGCCGCCTCACGCTTCCCGCCGCTTGTCTGGGAGGGTTGAAGCAGTCCTTGTCCATCATGCGATGGTGGGGACGGACGCGCATCCAATGGAACAAGCCCATTGGGGAGCATAACCTGATTGGAGCGAAAATCTGCCGAGCGGCAGCCTACACCTTGGCGCTTGAAGCAACCATGGCCTTTTGCGGAGCCTGGGCCAATAAGAAAGGCGACCTTCGGCTGGAGTCGGCCGCGGCAAAAATCATCGGGAGCGAATGGTATTGGGAGGTGGTCAACGATCTGTTTCAGGTCCGAGGTGGACGGGGGTTCATGACTATGGAATCTCAACGCAAATGCGGCGAGATCGGTATCCCCGCGATGCGCATGGTCCGAGACGCACGTATTAATCTCGTCTGGGAAGGCACTAGTGAAATCCTGCGCGTCTGGATGGCGCGGGAGGCTCTCTCTCCTTACATCGAGGAAGGCATCGCGTTTCTAGAAGGGTCCCCGTCAAAAAAGGTGAATGCGCTGCTGTACTACGCCCGCATGACCCTCCGCTCCCTCCTGCCCTCCCTGAATCTCTGGCGCCAGCATGCATCGTTTGGACGGGAGTACGGATGTTGGGCGCGTGTCATCGAGTCCTCAGCCCGGAGGCTGACGCGCGCGACGGTGATCGCGACGCTCCGACATCGGCAGAGCCTTCACCATAAGCAACTCCTACTGCAACAACTCGTGAACGACAGCCTCCAGCTCTTTCCCATGGCGGCTACGCTGTGGTATGCGTCCCGGCCAGAGATGCGCATGAAGCCGGGGATTCGTGAGCTGGCCACTTACTTCTGCGAAGAATCGTTCGAGAGACTCCACCCCGCCTCATCCTTGGCAAGAACGCTTCACCGCCCTACCAAAGACACGACCGTGTACAAACTTGCGAAGTCCATCTTGAGCGGTGAGTACGCTTGGCTCGAGGATGGAATCGTGCCACTGCTCGAAACGCGGCGTCCCGGCGCCTAGCCCACATTAATCACGAAGGCTTCCGCAATGGGGCGGCAATTCCAAAGGGATCGAGGTGTCAGCCGGGGGCCTTCTTTTGGTTCTCCCCCCCTCTACGGCATGCAGTCGGTGCGCGTGCCGCTTCATGGCTTTGCACTGTATCCGTCCGGAACACAGTAGGCCGGCATGACCTCACCGCCATGGAAGTAGGACCGGTGAACCCAGTCCCGCAAGACGCCTTGCTGGTCGAACACCAAGGCGTATTCGTCGCACCAGTCCCCCGGCGCACTCAGGTAGTTGCCGGGCTGGAGCTGTCGCACATGGTACACCCACACCGCATCACCCGAGGACGTGATCTTGGTTTCGACCGGCGGTCCGAGATTCTCCCGAACTTGCTCTTGCGTCGCATGGTTCCTGGCCGAGATCAAGAAGCGCGTTTCCTTGGGAACAAAGAGGCCGCAGCCGAACACGGCCAGCGTCATACACACAAGGAACACCTGGCGGACGGTTTTCATCGCGTGTCTCCTCCCTTGACGCGGCGTCGAAGCGAAAGAGGGTGTCATTGCACCGCTCACCATCAAGCAGCACACCGGCCTTTTGCGAGCCCTCGGCAGCCTAGAGAGCTGGTTTCTGAACGCCGATCGTCCCGTCACAGGAGATCGGCATGAGTTCCCCGCCATGCAAGAATGACCTATGGGTCCACTGCCGGAGAACACCGCTTTCGTCGAACGTCAGCCGATATTCATCACACCACGATCCCGTGGTCGACCATGTACTTTGGGCACCGGGTTCGATCTCACGCACTTCATAGACCCAGACAGTTTCACCCTGAGGGCTGATTGTCGTCGACACCGGAAGACCTAATTCACGTTCCACCTCCGCTTGCGTCGCCCGTCCCTGTGCTTTGTCGAGATACTGCGTCTCTTTCGACACGAAGAGGGAACAGCCTACGAGCATCACCGTTGCA
>CAZZPI010000103.1:1888-7708 GCA_964655865.1 uncultured Nitrospiraceae bacterium | reverse complement strand
GGCGTTCGGGCATAGCGCCATGATCGCCCTCGGAGGGTGGCTCCTCTCCATGGGGGACATCACCCTGGGCCAGTTTGTCGCCGCAGAGGTGATCGTCGGCACGTTGTTGCTCAACCTCGACACGGTCGCACGGAGACTCTACGCCGCGATCTACGTCCTCACCTCGATGGACGAGCTCGCGACGCTCTTTGCCTTGCCGAAACAGGAGATGACCGCCGCCCTCTCGGTCCGATTGCCCGACCCCACCATTCACGGAGTACGGGTCTCCTGCCGTGAGGTCTCGGCGACGGCTCCCGACGGCTCGGTCCTCTTCGAGAATGTCAGCTTGGACATCGTCCCGGGCGAGAAAATGGCCGTGATTTGCCGAACGAACCTCGCGAAGACGACGTTCGCCATGGTCCTGGCCGGCCTCTATACTCCGACGAGCGGGGTCGTCCGGTACAACGACATCGACCTTCGCGACGTCGGACCGGAGTATGTCAACCGCTGCCGCGGCCTCGTGCTGGATTCCCACGTCAGCCTGTTCCAGGGGACCATCGAGGAAAACGTCTCGTTGCGCCGCCCGCAGGTCCGCTTCGACGACTTGCGGTGGGCGTTGCGGTTCACGGAGTTGGAGGACGAAATCGACGCGATGCCGCAGGGCCTCGACACGCTCGTCGGAGCGAGAGGAAGGGTGTTGACGAGGAGCCAGATTCTTCGTCTCTTGGTCGCCCGGGCCATCGCCATGCGGCCTCAGTTCCTGGTGTTCGACGGCTCCCTGCACGACGTCGAACCCGACATCCGGACCACGGTGCTTCGCCGGCTCTGCTCAAAAGAGGAGCCCTGGTCGCTCGTCTTTGTCAGTAATGATCCGGGCGTCGGGGCCTTCGTCGAACGACGCGTCGCAGTTGATTAGCCGCTCGCATGAGGACTCTTCTTTCCATTCCGGCGATCTGCTATACTGAGCAAAAGGATGCTCTGCTCCCTGATGTGGTCCCTCCTGTCTTCGATCCGCCCAAGCATGGCTCAAGTGATCGTCAGCGTCTTGATCTCCGGGCTCGGCTGGACCAGCGGGCAGGCGCTGAGCCAGATCGACCAGGACCTGCGGATCATGTACACAGAATACACGCTCGGCGCCGCGGACCTCGCCCACATCTCCGCCGACGTGATGCGGTATCGGAACACCATCATTCGCGCGCTGGAAGCGGATAGCCAAAAAGACTTCGAGCGGATCACCGAATCGCTGCCCGCTCAACGAGCCAGAATCCAGCACGCCGTGGACCGTTACGCGGCTGCCAGCCTGCGGGTGTCGCGCAGCGGACGGAGCGAGCCCGAAGACATCGACGCGCTCCGGATGAGCTTGGAGCAATACTTCTCCGCCGCCAGCACGACCATCCAGTTATTGACCCAGGAATGGAACGCCACGACACCGGAGGAAAGGGCGGGCCTCCGTCGGAAGGCGGAGGAACATGCTGCGGACAATGCAGGGCCTAAAATGATTCAAGTCAGCCTGGCGATCGATCATTTGCTGGAAACCGTCGCCGAAGTGGCGAAAGACATGCGCGACGACGGGACGAGAACGATTCAGCTCACCAGCACGGTCCTCGTGGGGGGAAGTTTCCTGATCGCGTTGCTCAACCTCTTCCTTCGCCGTCCCTCTCGACAGACCGACGACCGGGCAGTATCGTTCTCTCCCGAAGAAACCAGATCCGCCGTGCCTGAGCGCCTTGCAGGCGGAACGACACGCACTGCATTCCGCAGCGAGTAAGCCGTCGAGCCGGCTCCGCCGATCACATCTCTGCATGCTGAGGATTTGGGTGCGGCCGGGCCGCGGGCATAGGCGACGCCCCGGCCGGTTTCTTGACTTCGCGTAACAGTGCCGTCCGCTCCTTCTCCGACAGGTCGCGCCACTCTCCGGGCGCCAACCCATCCAATGTAATGTGCATGATCCTCACGCGGTGCAGCGTCACGACCCGATAGCCGAGCGCACTGCACATGCGCCGGATCTGGCGATTCCTCCCCTCGATGAGGATGATCCGGAATCGCCGCGGCCCCAATCGTGAGACTCTGCACGGTAGCGTCTTTTGGCCGAGCACGACGACGCCTCGCGCCATGCGATCCAGGAACGCCCGATCGAATTCGCGATCGATCTCGACCCAATACTCCCGTTCGTGGCCATGCTCCTTGCGGAGAATGGCGTTGACGATGTCGCCGTCGTTGGTGAGCAGGATGAGTCCCGATGAGTCCTTGTCGAGCCGTCCGATCGGAAAAATTCTGGCAGGATGACCGATTTCGTCGATGATGTTACGACGGACGTGCGGCTCGCTCGTCGTCGTGACTCCCACCGGCTTGTGATACTTGAGGTACACGAGTGTGTTGCCCCACGGAACGACGATACCGTCTCGCCGGACGACATCGCCGGGGCCGACCTGATCCCCGAGCTTGGCCGCCTTCCCGTTGATGGTGATCAGACCTTGTTCGATCCACCGGTCGGCCTCCCGGCGGGAGCAGATCCCCTGTTGCGTGAAGAATTTGTTGATGCGTATGGAATGCGGCGTGTGACGGGTGACGGCTGACGGATGACGCACTATATCAGAAAACAACTTTCCGCTCATTCTTTGGCACCTGTCACCCATCAATCGTCACGTTTTAGGCCGACGCCCGGCGCGGATGCGACCCAACATCCGATAGATCAGTCGCGCGACGCAGAACTGCGGCGCGGCGAAGCCCTCGATCGGCGCGATCTCGCTGACGTCCAGCCCCACAATTCCCGGCCCATTCGCCAACGCCGTGACCAAGGCCAACGTATCATACCACCCCAAGCCGCCGGGCTCCGGTGTGCCCAATGCCGGGACCAGAGACGCATCCAGGCCGTCGCAGTCGAATGTGAGGTAGGCCGGGCCGCGACAGGCCTTGACCACTTCAGGAACCCACCGGGCGGCGCGTCCCTCATAGGGTCCGGACGGATCGAGGATCGTGGCGGCAAAAAATGTTGAGAGCGTCGGGGTTCGTTTCATGAGGTCGATCTCTTCGGGAGATACCGACCGGATACCTACTTGAACCAGGGGAAGTTCGTCCTGCACGACCCGAGCCATCACGCTGGCATGGCTGAACGGATTGCCCTGGTAGGCCTCCCTTAGATCCCCGTGCGCATCGATTTGCACGACGCATAGGTTCGGATACCGCTTGGCATGCGCGCGGATCGCGCCTAAGGCTCCCGTATGTTCGCCCGTCAGCGTGACCACGAAGCGGCCGGCCTCGACCTGCGGCTGCACGAACGCCTCGATCGCCTCGACCGCTTCCCGATCGACGCGCCCATGGAGATCCAACGCTTCGGCGGTCGCGATGCCGCTCCAGTCTCGATAGGGCTCGCTGCCCAATACTTCGTCATAGAGCTCCACCTGTCGAGAGGCCTCCAGGATCGCGTCCGGACCACGGTCGGATCCGGGAATATAGCTGGAGGTGTGTTCGTAGGGTGCGGGAAGAACCACTAGGCCGGCTCGATCGGGATGGCACCAGGGTTCCTCGATGCCGAGGAAATTCCGCTCAGGACCCAACCACCCAGGAGGGAGAGTCATACGGAGCGAGCGCGGGAACGACGGAATAGCCGATACGCGCCGATCGGCTTCAACGGCGGCCGGATATCGACTCAGCCTCTCTTACGAACACGCTTCGGTAAGTTTTCCAGAGGAATGAAGACCGCCAACGCCACCACCGTCGTCCAACGGTTGGGTTTGCCGATCGCGGACTGGGTGATGTTGAGGGTCCGCACGATCTTGCCGCCCATCTTAAAGACCTGCTCGCGTTCCTTCCAGGCGATGTTCGGGTCGAACTCGATGCCGAGAGTCGTCGCCAACATCTGCGCCGCCAGGTCTTCGGTGTATTCGCCGGACTCCTCGTCCGTTTCTCCGTAGGCGTGGTGTTCCGAGAGGTACCCGTACGTATGGCGGTCCGTGGGGATCGCCAGCCCGATCGACGCGGAGACAAGACGATTCCGCTCGTTAGTCTCGGAGCGGGCCATCACGCAAAAGGTGATTTCGCCCGGGTTGAGCAGTTTCTCGCCGCGCTTGCGCGGAACGATTTTGCAATTCGGCGGCAGGATCGACGACACGCTCACCAAATTACAATAGGCCACACCAGCGCTCCGTAAGGCCTGCTCGAAGGACGCCAGCTTTTCTCTGTGGACCCCTACGCCTCGTGTCAGAAACAGATGCGTTGGTACCATCTTCCCTCCATCAGCAGCGATGAGTGCTGAGTGATGGGCCGACAACGCGCCGTCGATCGGCGCCCGGCCTGATGTGCCGAGAGTTGATTCACATCACGCATCACTTCCGACCGCCCACACAGGGCCGCTGTTGTACCAAGATTGAAGAGGCCGCGCAATATGGCAGGCAAACTTTTCCGTCAGGCATCGGCGGGCGGACGAAGATTCAAGACCAAGAGGCGGGGTTCCGTCATCTCTTCGATCGCATAGCGGACGCCCTCTCGCCCTAATCCGGAGTCCTTGACGCCGCCGTAGGGCATATGGTCCGCCCGGAATGTGGGAATTTCGTTCGCAAGGACCGCTCCCACCTCGAGTCGGCGGAATGCGTGAAACACACGGTTGATATCATTCGTGAAGACGCCTGCTTGTAATCCGTACGGCGAGTCGTTGATCGCGCGCACGGCTTCATCCAAGGTCCGATAGGGCGTGACGGTCACCACCGGCCCGAAGACCTCCTCGCAGGCCACTTTCATGGTCGGCGTCACGTTCGCCATCACGGTCGCCTCCATGAGGGACCCCATGCGCTTGCCACCCAACAAGACCTTCGCGCCCTCGCGTTGAGCCTCCTTGATCCAGTCTTCGACTCGCACAGCGGCGCCTTGGTCGATCAACGGCCCGATCACGGTGCTGTCTTCCGCCGGATCGCCGGCTCGAAGCCGAGCCACTTGCATGAGCAGCTTGGAGGTGAAGAGATCGACTACCGTATGGTGAACGAAAATGCGTTGAACCGAGATGCACGTCTGCCCGGCATAACTGAAGCCGCCGGTCGCGCACCGTTGCGCCGCCAGATCCAGGTCTGCGTCCGCTTCGACGATGACGCCGGCATTGCCGCCCAGCTCGAGCAAGACTTTTTTCTTCCCGCACTTGGCCTTCAGCATCCAGCCCACCGCGGCACTGCCGGTGAAGGTCAACAGTTTGAAGCGCGGGTCGGACACCATGCGTTCGGCCACCGTGTTGTCACAGGGCACCACGTTCAGCCCGCCGGCCGGAACCCCCGCTTCCACGGCCACCTCCGCAAGCAACAAGGCGGTCAGCGGGGTGTGGGGCGCGGGTTTGACGAGGATGGGATTCCCCGAAGCCAGAGCCGGAGCGACCTTATGCGCCACTAAGTTCAGCGGAAAATTGAAGGGCGTAATCCCCAGGATCGGTCCGATGGGAAACCGGCGGGTGAGCCCGACATAGGGCTCGGTCCCGGGGGTCCAGTCGAGCGGGATGACCTCGCCGCCGATACGCTTCGCTTCCTCGGCCGCCACCAAAAATGTTTGGGCGGCACGGCCAACCTCGCGCCGCGCGTCGACGATGGGCTTTCCGGCCTCGGCCGTGATGGTTCCCGCAAGCTCCTCCTGGCGTGCGCGAATCGAATGGGCTATTCGCTCAAGGATCGCGAACCGGGCATGGCCAGCAAGCGCGCTCATGGTTTCCGCCGCATCGGCGGTCGCTTGAATCGCGTCCTCCGCTTCGGCGGGTCCGGCTTGGCAGACTTCGGCGATCAGCTCGCCGGTAAACGGATTCGTCACGCGAGCGGTCGAGGAGGTCTGCCGCCATTGGCCGCCGATCAGGAAGGGACGAGGCGCAGG
>CAZZPI010000103.1:0-1878 GCA_964655865.1 uncultured Nitrospiraceae bacterium | reverse complement strand
ACGGTGGAAGGACCGAACCGTCAGCCGACGGCGGTTTCCGGTTGGGGAGAATCGGCCGCCGCGTATGCCTCGGTGGCCTTAGCGATCAACTCCTCTGTGCCCCATTCCCGAATCGCCTCGAGGGTGAAGGCCTCGTACGTCGAGACGCCATGACACGAGGGGCAGTTCGGCTTGGGGACTTTCCGCCGGAAGACTTCGTTGAGACAGGACATGCACACCCACAGATCCGGTTCACCATCTTCGGCCGGAACCGGCCAGAACGCTTGTGATGACGACATGGGTCCTTCCTATTCCGTTCGACCGTAGGCGCTTACGGCTCGGCGCGAGCCACCGAGGGCAAATGGCCGGGCGCCTGATCGCGTGATTGCGGAGGCGCCGACGCCAGCAATTTCTCAATCTCTTCCTCGAACACCTCGAAGGGGAACGCGCCCGGGATCGCGATGGCCGGGGCCGTTTCCGTCGGGGCTGCGTCCGTGCGCATGAGAATGAACCCCGGGGTACCGCGCAATCCCCAACTCCCGGCCTCCTCCCGATCGTGGAGGATGGCGCGAAGATATTTCCCCTCTTGTAGACACCGGGCAAAGGCGGATCGATTCAAATCCAAGGAGCCGGCAAGCCGCTCATACACCGCGCCGTTCAACTGACCTCGCTCGCCGAACAGGCGATCATGCATCGGCCAGAAGCGGCCTTGTTCCCCGGCGCAGCGGGAGGCGACGGCAGCCTCCACGGGAGCTCCTTGATCCCCTCTGGGATAATCACGGTAGAGGAAACGAACCTTGCCCGGGTCCACATACTTAGCCTGAAGCCGCGGCCAGGTTTCCCGAAAAAATTTCAGACAATAGCCGCAGGTGAAATCCGAATACTCGATCAGCGTCACGGGAGCGGTCATGCTGCCCCTCATCCGCACGTCGGCTGTGTCCGGATTGGCGGCCTGTGCGAGGCTCCCCGCCGCCAACGCGCCGGCGAACACCATGCCCGCGCCCCACCGCGCGATCATCAACGCCCGCGGAACGGCGACCAACCAAAGGAACTTGGATAGGTAGGGAATAAGCATGGAAGGAGCTCACCGGGCTTTCTTCTTCGTCTCGAGACGCTCGAGCAAGCCCATCATAAGCAGCGGCCAGACCAACGTCGCGTCGCTCAGCACTTCCGCGAACCGACCGCCCTCTTGAGGGGGCACGAATTTGCCCCAGGAGATCCCCTCCTGATATGTGCACCCGCTCAGGCCGCCCCAATAGTCCGGCTCGGGGCAGATCCGAATGCCGTACTGAAACCGCGGCGGTTTCACGTTGAGCCCCAATCGGACGTTACCGATCTCGACATAGGGAGCCACTTGCTGGGCCCAATTGCGTGGCACTCCGCCTCCGATGGTGAAAATGCCCAAGCGCTTGGCCGACAGGATGTGATGCGTATAACTGTTCAGATCGAGGTAAGGGTTGAACGACGGACAGGTCTGATGAAGCGCCCGCAACACGGCCAGATCTCCTTGGTCTTTCGCCTGGGCGCGGGCTCGGTCGATGTTCCTGCCCATGGCCCAGGTGCCGACGTCGAGCCCCATTTCTGAATCGGTGAACGCCGGGATGAACACGGGCACCTGCTTCAGGTACGCGCTCTTCAGGATGCCGGCGCCCTCGAATTCATCCGCCAACGTTTTGCCCAGTTCTCGGGTCAAAAGTTCCGAGGAAAGCGGCTGGTCGGCGTCGATCCGCTTCAGAGTCTGCGACACGACGTGCTCGACGTAATTGAGATTCGCTTCCATCTCCAGCGTGTCATAGACCCGGTTGTATCCCTTCCTGAACAACTCCTCGTCACGTACCGACGGATCGTGGCGATAATGAACCTTGCCCACGGACTCGGTGAGGCCGTGCGCGACGAGCG
>CAZZPI010000102.1:0-7728 GCA_964655865.1 uncultured Nitrospiraceae bacterium | reverse complement strand
CGTCCAAACCCAAGCGCGATGAGTTGCTGGCCACGCTCAAGGGCGAGGGACTCACCATCAGCGCCTTGAGCTGCCACGGCAACAGCCTGCACCCCGACCCGGACTTCGCCAGGCGGAACATCGAGGTGCAGAACCAGACGATCAAACGGGTCAACATTCGTTTGGGAGAGAGCCCCGATCTGACGAGCCAGTTACCGAAGCTCCAGGAGGTCTTTCAGCGTCATCCCGGAACGACGACCGTGTTCCTGACCTTCCAGGTGGACGCCCAACTGGAGGCCGATACGGTCCCATTACCCAACGTGAAAATTCTCCCCAGCGAGCACTTTGTCGCGGATGTTGAGGTACTGCTAGGCAAGGGGACTGTGTTTTTGCTATCCTAGGGCTATCTGAAGCCCCAGAATCACCTACCCCGCAGACCTACCGTAGGACGATGCGAGACTACCTGGAGTTTGAGAAGCCGATTCGCGAGCTCGAAGAGAAGATCGAGAAGCTGGTTGCTACCCATGCGGGCAAATCGGCCCCGCAAGATGAGTTGCGCAAGCTGCGGGCGAAGCTGGCCCAGGTCGAGCACGAACTCTATGGCAACCTGACCCCCTGGCAACGGACCCAACTGGCTCGCCATCCCCAGCGGCCCAGTACGTTGGACTATATCAACGAGCTTTGCCGGGAGTTCCTGGAGCTTCATGGGGACCGTGCGTTCGCCGACGACCGAGCGATCGTGGGCGGCCTTGCCCGATTCAACGGACGGTCCGTCATGGTCATCGGCCACCAAAAGGGCAAGACGCTCAAGGAACGGATGCAGCGCAACTTCGGCATGCCCAACCCGGAAGGTTATCGAAAGGCCTTACGGTTGATGAAGCTGGCGGAAAAGTTCGGGCGACCGATCATTACCTTCATCGATACCCCCGGCGCGTACCCGGGGATCGGGGCTGAGGAGCGGGGGCAAGCCGAGGCCATCGCCCGGAACCTGCTCGTTATGTCTCGCCTTCAAGTGCCTATCGTCTCGGTCGTCATCGGCGAGGGTGGCAGCGGGGGCGCCCTTGCCCTTGGGGTTTCCGACCGGGTGCTCATGCTCGAACATTCGATCTATTCCGTGATCTCGCCAGAAGGCTGCGCGGCGATTTTGTGGGACGACCCCGCCAAGGTTCCCGATGCCGCCACGGCGCTGAAGATGACGGCGCAAGACCTTCTCAACTTGGGCGTGATCGACGAGGTAATCCCGGAACCACTCGGCGGCGCCCATCGCAATCCCAAGGCCGTGACCGAACGAGTCGCCAAGGTTCTGACGACTCATCTCTCCCAGCTCGATGAAATTCCGCCCGATCAACTCCTGGCTCGGCGCGACCAAAAGTATAGAAGGATGGGTGCCGTGGCAGGACAAGATGGGACGTTGAGCTGACTTCGTTTTCACTCACAATTGTCATCCGCCCTGCCTAGGGGGTCGCTCTCACGGACGGCTTGCCCTGCGCAAATTGGACAGGTTGAAGGCGTATTCCTTCATCTCCGAGGGCTCGATTTCCCCACCTCGCAGCAGAGACAACCGCCGCACATTGCATGTGATGGCAATGACTTAGCCTGGCTTGCAAGGCCGGGCACCATCCTTGCGATTAGAAACGGCACTAGTAGGGAGCCCCGGAAACCATGGCGAGTAGCTTACTGCGGAGGCAGCTATGTCACCCGAAGGGTTAGAGGAAACAACCTTCAGAGGCACAGCTATGAACACCATCACACAAGTTCATCAATTCAAGAGAAGCTTCGCGACAGAGCGGCGGGTTTGGATGTGGATCTCGGCGTTCCTGGTCCTATGCGCAGCCACCAGCATCGTCCCGGTGCATGAAGCCTCGGCACAGCAGGTCAGTCCGTCCTCCCTTTCCTTTTCGGCAACTCAGGGAGGAGCCAATCCGGCAAATCAAACACTCTCTATTTCCAATCACAAGAAGCGAGGCGTGACCAAGAATTGGAACGCGACGGATAGTGCCTCTTGGCTCACGATTTCCCCAGCATCAGGCACGATCTCGACAGAAACCGACCAAGTCATCGTGAGCGCCAATATCTCCGGGTTGGCTGCAGGAACATACCAGGCGTCGATCCTCGTCACTCTGGCCGGGGATAAGGGCGGGACATCACAGACTTCTGTACCCGTCACCTTGACCGTTAACGCAACATCGACGAGTTCACCATCCTCCATCACATTGCAGTGGACCCCCAACCAGGAATCGGACCTGGCCGGTTACAAGGTCTACATAGGGACCGCATCAGGCACGTACGGCGCTCCGCTGTCGATTGGAAAGGTTTCAAGCTACATGATCAACGGGCTTCCGACGGGGAGCACCTACTTCATAGCGATCACAGCGTTCGACACATCGGGCAATGAAAGCGGGTATTCGAACGAGATCTCGACGAGTATCTATTAAGCGGCGGTTCATTGCGTACATGGCTTTACATTCGACTGCAGGACCATTACCCTAGGGGCTAACCGATCGTGTTGCGTTTCACTGATCCGGACACACTCGCACAGGGGGCTCCCATGGAACTCCGTGACAACGAGCGTATCCCAGTGGACTTTCCGGTTTTGTTCGCCGACGCTGAGTCGGGGATCAAGAACGGCACGGTGTACAACCTCTCCCTCGGAGGCTGTGCCGTCTCGACCATGGCTACGGTCGGACCTGGAACCAATCTCACCCTTTCGATCCGGACCTCGAATCAAAGCCTACCGATTACGGTCGAGAGGGCCGCCGTTCGCTGGACCGCGCTCGGCGAATTCGGGCTGGAATTCATTCACCTGGGCATCGACGGGAAGGAACGTATCCGGCGCATCCTCGAATCGACACCGAGGGTGGGGAATTAGGTCAGGATAACAGGCCGAGAGCATTGAACCGGCATTCGATCGCCCCGAGGATGACACGGTAGAGATCTTGTCGATAGGGTTCTAATGCGACTTCGCCCAGGTAGCGGTCCACCGTGCGCGGCAACTTCCGCCACCAGGCGGCGGCGCTCACGCGGGCTCCGGCCTGGGCCCCTCCCCCCGTTGCCAGAATTTTCTTAAGCTCGCGCTCATAAAACCGCACATGCAGTTGCTCATCCGATAAGATCTCGGACAAATCCGGCCGCAGGTGGACCAGCAGTTTCGCAAATTCCAGCCCCAGCGCCTCATAGCCGTACAGATGCACCGCCAGAGCCCACCACTCACCCGGCATTTTGGGCGGCTGGGCTTTCTCCCACGAAGTCGTGCCCAAGATCGTCTCAAATGAGCGCAGATGCTCCTGCTCATCCTGTTCATGCCGTCGTAAGAATGTCCGGACATGCGGCGGCACGTCCTGGGTCAGTGCCGCCCGCACAGACCGAAGGGCCATCGCCTCGGCCTTGAGAAACCGTTCCAGCAATGCCCGTTCACAGGACTGAGGGAGCATGGGAATCACAGAGGGGAAGTCTAGCGAAGCTGGTCACGGAAGCCAACTCCCGAGATGAGCAAGGGACGCTCGGAACCGCCGGGATAATAGAGTCGCACAATATCGCCCGTCGCCTGTTCAAGTTTCGCATGCGAAGAGGACATTCCGGCACCTCCATATCCTCCAGGCCGTTTACGTGCTGACGGATGGATCCACAACCACTGAACAAACCGAACTTCTTTTCTTCCGCCATTTCCTGTGGATTCACCGACAGACCGCGATCGCAGCGGCCCTCTTATTGCTTTAGCTTTCCAGTGATGCCCAAGCAGGGTTCACAAAGTACCCGTTCATGCGAGCCGGAAGCTCGTATCACAGCGACGGATCGTCAGTGGATGGTCGTCGCCGCGCTGGGCTTCGCACTCACCGCCATCGGCAGCCCCATACTGGCAGGATTCGAGCAGGCAGCCATCGGGACACGATTCCAGATCCTCAGCGAGCTCTCCGAGGAGGCGGTCTTGGACCGAGAAACCCACCTGATCTGGGAGCGATTTCCGAGCATCGAACCGGTCTCCTGGAATCATGCGGCTAGAAGCTGTGCCCTCAAAAGCATTGGGGGTTATCACGGGTGGCGCCTGCCCACCTTCTTCGAGCTGATGAGCCTGGTGGATCCGTCGGTCCGGGGCACTGCGACCAGGCCGGCCCTGCCGACCGGTCATCCCTTCTCCAGCGCCAGAGCGACGAGTTATTGGTCTACGACGGCGGTGTCGGACGATCCCTCGAAAGCCTACGTCGTCGACTTCCTCCGTGGAGACGTTCTGGGCGGGAACAAGCGCGAGATGCGCCAGCACTGGTGCGTACGGATGAAATCCTCCGAGCTGGCTCCCGAACAGCCAACCAGTGGCTCACAGGTCACCTCCAACGGTTCTTCAACGCCGGCCTCGTCCCCCTCTTGAGAAACAAGAGGACTGCTCCTCCCTCTACCCTGTCGCCGATCGGCCTCCGATCCTTCTGAAAAACCTTCTCTTGACAAGGTTCTCGTAAGAGAGTAGCTCAAGAGCCGGGCTAGAGGCCTGTCTCGATTCTCAACCTTCACCCAGGAGGCTGCTATGCGACGTAACCTGCTGACACGATCGGGCCTGACGGTGGGACTTATAGCCTTGGCGGTGCCCATTGTGATGGCCGCCGAGATGTCGCAAGAGTTGACGGCGAAGTATATCCTCGCCACGGCCAAAGCCTTTCGCACCGTGTATGCCAAGAGCATCATAGAGCAAGCGAAGAAAGCCGGCGTAAAACCAGCGGAGAACTGGTCGAAAGATGATCATGCCATCATGCTTCCAGCACAGTTTCTGAAGGCCGCGGGTGCTGAATTGAAAGATTTTGAGCTCGGGCTCGTCGGGTTGACCCCGATTTACAAGGCGAACTTGCCCAAGACCCCGGCTGAAACGGAAGCGCTCAAGAAGTTGGCGGCCAACCCCAGCCAGGGAATCATCACCTTCGTGGACGGCAATCAGTTTAAGGGGCTCGCAGCCGACGTGGCTATCGCCAAGTCCTGCGTCGACTGCCACAACGCGCACCCGGACAGTCCGAAGAAGGATTTTAAAGAAGGCGATCTTATGGGCGCGATCGTCGTCCGGTTCGCGAAATAATTCGTCCGTTGCCGGGCAAGGCAGATACTCAAGAACAACGGGGCCGTGCTCGAGGAGTCCTCCTCGTGCACGGCCCCGTTCCATATTGGCACCACGAAACCTTGAAGACACTTCGCATCTCGGGTTCGCACACAGGCCGCAGGCCCGCTTGCATAACCTTCCAAAGAGAGCAACAATCTAACCTTGGTGATTCGCGTGGCCGCGGCGAATCGCATGGATTGCTCACTCTTAACAAGGAAGGCCGCCATGAAATACATCAATTGGAATCGACTCCTTCTCGGAGGCATCGTCGCGGGCTTCATCATTGACGTGGTTCAGTGGCTTCTCAACGGGGTCATCCTGGGGGCGGATTGGCGTCAGGCCATGCAGACGTTGGGCAAGCCTCTTGAAGAGACACCGGCCCGAAGCCTGTTCTACGTGCTGCTCGGGTTCCTGTACGGAGTCCTGGCCATCTGGACCTATGTATCGATCCGCCCACGGTATGGAGCGGGCCCAACCACCGCGCTCTACGCGGGGGTTGGCGTGTGGTTGCTGGGGTATTGTTTACCGAGCCTCACCTGGATGCCGATGGGCTTGTTTCCGGGACGCCTGATGGCCATTGCGATGGTCGTCGGATTGGTGGAGATTCTGGTTGCCACAGAAGCCGGCGCCTGGCTGTATCAAGAATCTGGCCCAGGTACTGCTGCGGCGGCCAGGCAGGCCGCGTAAAACAAAACTGATAGGACGATCCCGCTGACCGGATTGGCCCCCCGTTTATCGGCAGGAGAAGGGACTGCCGCAAGATTATTTCGTGGAATCTCAGTTCCACCTTCACCGCAGAGGCGCCAACCACTCTACTGCCATCATCCCTACCGGGCTTTCGTGCTCAGGAGCGCCCGCTCATGCTACTCAACGCGCTTTGCGCGGTCACCTGCTGCTCTTTGCTCACCTCCCCTTCAGCTTGGGCAGAATGACCTCCAGAAACAGCAGGGCGATCTCGCGATGGCCCTCGTTGTTCGGGTGAAATCCGTCCAGGTCACTGACTAATTTGTCGGCGAGCGGTTGTTCGAACAGATCGACGACCGGAACATTGACCGCCACCGCTTCTTGGGCGATAGCCTTGTTGAAGGCCCGCACTCGGTCGATAGTCACGACGGCACTCAGTTGATCGCGAAACCGGGGCAATTTTGTCAGATCAGGCAGGTTCGCGATCACGATCAGACCGGGAGTGCTCTTGCGGAGATTCTGCAAGATAAACCGTAAATCCGCTTGAAACCTTTGCGGGTCATCGCCGGCGATGAGATCATTCGCGCCGGTCCATAGGGTAACCAGATCAGGTTTCAACCCGACCTGGAGCACCGCAACGCGCACGGTCTCCTTAATAGGACCGATTCGCTCGCCGGGTACGCCCAGATTGAGCAGACTGAGCTTCGGTTCGAACTTTTCGATTGAATTCCGGATGAGATAGACATATCCCTTTGTCAGAGGAAACGCGCCCACACCCGTCGCATCACTCGCCCCCAGCGCCACGTACAAGAACTTGGCTTCAGTCGGAGGCGGTCCCGAGGCGCAACTGCCCAAACTCAGGGACAGGAACAGCAACAGGATAGCAGTAAAGACGCAGCGGTGTGTCATGGTCATCCCTCGCAAAAACAACGATAGGAAAACAGACGCCGCATGCAATCTTCCGGCGCGGCGCAGAGTCTGCTCATTTCGCAGCACTCGCTCGACGAGAAGGGCGGCTGTGTCCGACCAACGGCGGATGCCAGGGCTACCGTCACCCGATGCCGAAGACTTTGGCAGCCTTTTTCACATCCCGTGGCTTCACCCATAGGATGGCGCCGAAGCGGCCCTGGCCCGCAGTCCGACCATTGACTGCGGTCCCATTAATCTTGGCAGAGCCCAGTTGAGCCGTCAGTTCCGCCAGCGCGCCGGGGCGATCATCGCCCTCCACCAGAAAGCACATCTTGGGCCCTTGCACTTTCAACTTCGCCTGCTTCGCGGCGTTCTTAAACGCGGCGGGATCCTCCGGCACCAGATCAATTTGGGTCCGTCGATTCCGGGGAAACGCGTGGACCGCCAAGAGATTCGCGCCGGCGTGACGCAGCGGAGCGAGCACGCGAGCCAACTCTCCGGGCTTGTCCGGGACTTGTACCTTGAAGTATTGGGCGGTTCGAATGAGATCAGCCATGGTACCCTCCCCCACCTGCTCAGACTGCAGGTGTCATCCAGTAGGAAACGTCTCGCGACCAAAGATCATTTACGTTAGACCGTTGTCACGGGGATATCCCCCAGCAGTGGCTCGTAGCGATGGTGCCGAAACGGCCCCTAATAGACTAGGTCTCTCGCCCTGATGATTGCAACTGGCGGATTCTGAGACTCGACCTGAGGTTGAGGAAAGCCTGGGAGGGGCGGGAAACAGTTCAACGAGCCAGCCGTACCCCGACTTCATCAAGGTGACGCAAGAGGTCGGCGGGATCCTGGTAGACGCGATAGGCCCCGGCCCGCTCAAGCTCCTGCTGGCCGTAGCCTCCTGACAGGAGGCCCACTCCCAGCGCCCATGCCCGTCGGGCGGCGAGCATATCCCAGACACTGTCACCCACGACAATGGCGTCGTGTATCGGCACGCCAAGCCGCTCCGCCGCTGCCATGAACAAGTCCGGATCCGGCTTGGCATGTTCCACCTGCTCCCGGGTAACCACTGGCACCTCTGC
>CAZZPI010000101.1:684-7784 GCA_964655865.1 uncultured Nitrospiraceae bacterium | reverse complement strand
TGCCTGGTCGGCGCTTCCGCCGGCGAAGGGGTCTCCGAGACACCGCCGGACGATGGCTCTGGGGCGAGCTTCACGACATTCATCGACCCATCGGGCGCGACTACCGCACGTGCCCACGGTTTCTGCAGGACGACCTCACCAATCTTCACCTTCGTCGGTTCCACCTCGACGGACACTCCATTCAAGAGCAATGCATCCCACTTGAGCAGCTCCTGATTGAGTACGTTCTCCTTTGTCTGGAACAGGCTGATGCCGGCCGACCCATCGAAACTGAGCTGCGGTCCAGCCGTGGGCTGTTTGACATAACGCACATGGCCTTTGAGGTTCGCCGCCCCGTCCATCACGGTCACCTTCGCGACCTGATCCACGTAAGGCTGAAACGGTTTGAAGGCGATCTGGGCGATGTCGAGGTTGACGTCTGCGGTGAGAGGCTCAATCGATACCATGCCGTTTGTTGAGACCGATCCCGTTCCGTTCAACTTCATAGCCAACCTCACCTCGATCGGCTTCTTGGGCGGCCAGGTCACATCCTTCAGCGCGAGATGAAGCGGCTCGACCGTGAGGGTGACAGGCGTGGCCGGCTTCCGATCCTGAAACGCAATGCCGTAGTTGTCGATCGTGATGTCCTTGACCTGGATCGCCCACTCCCCTTCAGTCGATTCCGGCCTGGAGGGTCGAGTGGCCGGCTGGGCGTCCTGATCGGCCGGTTCCGGCTTCAGCGGTGCCGGAGCGAAGAGTTGTTGCAGGTTGACGGCCCCGTCCTTGTCCAGCCACCCGGTGACCCGCACATCCTTTGAGGTGATCGCGCCAATCGTCACGTCACGCCGGGCGACGTTCACGTCGATGTCTTCAATCGTGAGAGACGGCACCGAGACCAGCGGCCGGTTGGCGCCTTTCTCGCCCAGTTTCACATTCGTCAAACGGAACTGCCCGTCTGCGATGAGGGCTTGGACCTCCTTGTCGCTCAAATCGACCTTATAGGCCGCCTTGAAGGCCATCACTCCGTCGGTGATCTCGAAGCGAAGACGCTCCTGCACATAACTCCAGATGGTGCGCGCATGGAGACCGGTGAGCGCGATCGTTCCCGCGGACTTGACCGGCTCGAGGGAAAACGTGCCGGTCCAGTCCAAGACTTCATCTTTTCCGAATTCTGCGGTAAACGTGTAGGGATTCTCGCTCCCTGGTCTGGTCTGAAAATTCCTTAGCGTGAAACTGATGGGCACCACGTTGGCTTCGAAGGGCGGCGTCTTGGTGAAGTCGTGAAACTCGACGAGGCCTTGATCGACGTGCAGTAGATCGATGATGACCGGCGGCAACGCCCTTTCATTTGGATCTCGAGGAGGTTCCTGAGGGGCTGAAGGGCCGGAGGCTGGGGGAGTGAGCTCCAATAGGTTCACATGCCCGTCGCGAAGCACCGCGGGCCGCACGTAGGGCAGAAGTAGCCGAATCTCCTTGAAGGTGAAGGCACGGTTGAACAGCGAGGATAGCTCGAAGTTGACATGGAATTCCTCGAAGCCGATGAGAGGAGTCTGCTGATCACGATCCGGGAGAGCGAACCCCCTGACGGTCAGCGACAGCTCGAAGGGATTGAAGGCGACTTCGCGGACCGCGACATGGCGCCCGAGCTTCGCTGCAATCTGGGATATCAAAACGGACTTGATGACTGCAGGCACGACAAAGAAGCCGACTGAGGCATAGAGCCCGACCAGGACGATAACAAGGAGCACCCGCTTGCTGGTTGCACTCAACGATGAGAACACGGCAAGTGTCCTCCCCACTCATTCTCACAAGGCCGCACAGTATACGACAGAGCGGAGAGAAAGCGCAGCATTCTTTCATGCTTACCGGTCGAGGTGGAGCCCGGCCGGGATGTGTGATACTGTCAGGGGCGAGGCAAACATGTTTCACTTATTGTTGCTGGCGCTTCTGCTTCTCGCCGGCTGTGCGAGCAGTTATGGACTGGATCGTCGCACGCTCGACTCCCTCCTCCAGCAAGACCTTGAGGATATTACCGGAAGACCCGTCATCGAACCGGCACCGGCACCTCGTCTTGTGCCACCGCTCAAGCTTGCGATCTACCTCCAACCGACCGGGTATCGGCAGCGGCAGTTCGAGTGGAATGCCGAGGATCGCGATCGCCTCACCGCCTGGGCTGAGGCGGTGAAGGCGAGAGGCCTATTGTCCGACATCTGGTTCCTTCCGGACTCGAGTCTCCCGAGTCGGAGCATCGAAGCCCTCAGGGCTGCCGCTCGCCGCTATCACGCTGATCTGTTGCTGGTGGTTTCCGGCGCGGGCGCCATCGACCGATACAACAACGGCAAGGCGGGCTTGTGGTATTGGACGATCGTCGGTGCCTATACGGCCCATGGAACCCACAGCGATGCGCTCGCGGGGCTCAAGGGCTCTCTGTGGTCGGTTAGTTCCGGTGAGCTCCTGGGATTGGACGAAGGCGAAGGCTCGGTGAAGCGAGTCGGACCGGCGGCAAGGGTGGATGACCGGGACACCATCAGGCAGGCGGAACGCCTTGCCCTCGAGCAACTGTCCAGCAGAGTCGCGGAGCGTCTGCGAGAACTGCTCAAGAAGCCCTAACTGCGTTGATCTCGCGGATGTTTAAACGGGTTCTTGTTTTCACCCGCCCAACCCTGGCGCGCCGAGACGCGCCTTTACCCTGGGCGGCCGCAGCGAGCGAGGGACTGTCGGCCTTCCGGTTGGCGACTGTCCCTGTTGCCAAGAGGGACAGGCACCGGCCATGCTGGAGCCAGTCCCTGCGGTACGTAGAGGCCTCTTCGCGTCAGACCCATTGTAGGCGCCCCGTTGCATGTACGACCCCTTGCAGTAGAAGGGCAAGGCGTGCCCCCGGCCAACGGGTCCCACGGTAATGGGTGCCCCAACAAAGCTGGAAACCCGTTTCAACATCCGCTCACGGCGAGTCGTAGGTCCAGAGGACGGCGAAAATCAGCAGGTGTTGGCCTTGCGCGAGACGCGGGACGCCGGGCTGCACGTCCCCGCCCTTGAAGAACCCTCCTTGCCTTCCGGTCGAGTCGTCGTAGCGGTGTTCGAGGCGAAATTTGGTATTCATCCGCGAATAGGGCACGGCGTACTCGACAGTCGAGGTGATGGCTTTCACCACCTGTTCGACGCCCGTCTGCCTTCCGTTTCGATCCCAGTAGAATTCGGGTCTCACCGCCACCGCCCAACGATCATAGACTTGCCAGCGGGTGAAGAGAGCCGAGCCCGTCCAAAATGTGCGCAACCCGTCTGGACGTTCGGCCATTCGTTCCGTGCCGATATCATAGGAGAATGCGACCGTGACTCGTTCGCTTTTCCACTGAACGATGCTGTCGGAGAAGAAGCGCCAGAATTTCAGGTCGGTATTCATCTGGTCAGGGCCGTAGTAAAAATTTTGCGTGATGGTCAGCCGACTCGTCGGTGCCCACAGGGCTTGCGCGACGTAACTCGGCTGGCTGTTGGGATGTGCCAGGTGCCAGTATCCGTTGATGACGGCGAGGGTCACCGCCAGATCCTGACGCACCGGGTATCGCGCGTTCGCGCCGAACATCATGTAGGGCGAATTATCCGCAATCCACGAACGGGTGTAGTTCGGGTTGTCCTTGGCATAGAGGGATTCATATCCGATCAGGCTGTTGAACAGCCCGACGGTGACGGTCGGTCCATCGACGTTCGGCGAGAGTAGATACGACACGTTGGCGCGAGAAAAGTGTCGCAATGTGTCGGCGCTCCCGACGTGCGGCTGATCCTGTCCGAAGGCAAAGTCCGTCGAGTCGTATCCGCTCTGAACCCCGAATTCCATCCCCCAGCGTGACTGTTCCGTCGCATCTTTTCTGATATAAGCCAGGGCCATGTTCGGCGTGAGCTCATTGACCCTGGGCGTGGTCGTTCGGGTTCGGAACAGATGGTTCTCGGGAAAATTGAAATCGATCGGATAGCTGACGTCGAGATACGAGCCGTAGTGCCAATGCGTCTTCTCAGCGGAGGGAACCGTTCCGCCTTCTTGCAACGGACCAGCCAGGCCGATGTCCGCTTCGTAGAACAAGGCCGTCGCAAATCCAAGCAAACGCAACAGCCGGAGGGCCTTGCTATCAGTCATGTCGCTCCTGAACTCAGTGTGAATGACGGGAAACGGAGGGAGACTGTACACGAACGTGAGCTGAGGAGGAAGCGCAAGAAGGTCAATTTGTCGGAGTGGATTCCGAGTGGGCCGATCGCTCTCAGGTGAGTTCCTGCCTCATCGCCTCGTGCGATGCGAGCCAGCGCCACGTGAGCCACCCCCACGCGGCCACCATCCCGATCCATCCTAGGACCGCGACGCGATGGGCGATTACTGTATCGGACTCCAGCATGACCCAGCGGTTGAAGATCTCGGCCCAATCGTGCTCGCCGCCCCCGACGAGCGGGAAAACCTGCGCACGGGCATCCGCCATATAGCGGGCTATGTTGAGAAAATTTTCGAAGAACCAGACGCCCGCGAGGGCGCAGCCGATCGTTTCCCGTTGCCGCCAGAAGGCCAGCCACACGAGGACCGGTATCGCGAGCTGACCCAGAGTCCCTCCGTAGAGACCCATAGCAGGCCCGAACAGGCCGAAGATCACATGGCCCGCTTCATGAGTAACGAGATTGACGTAATCGAGAAAAATGAACCCGTCGTCAACGGTCGCGAGCAGGTAGAGCAACCAGGCCAGCCCTCCGGAGACGGCCACCATCTGCCAATTCGCCACGACCTTCCACGGATAGCCATGAATCCGCTTCGTGCATTCGCGAATGTCACGCGGCGTCAGCATGACGAACCGCCTCTTCCTCTTTCATTCCTCACACTCTAGAGCTCCGGATGGGGAGGGCTGCCGAGCAGCCTCCCACTGCACGCGTCCACCGAGCAAGGAGGCTGCTCGGCAGCTCATCTCCCACGCCTCACTTTCCCAGCACGCACCACATCCGGCGCGTCCCCGATTTTTGATCGGTGACCGCTTGGCCGCTGAAAAAACTCACCTGCCACGCGACGATATCGTCGGTGGGCGACGGCGTGGCCGTCCAAAAGATTTCGGATTTGATATTGGCGAAGGGATGCTTGGGCGGGAGGGCGGGATCCTGCTGATCCAGGTCGATGAGACTCTTTAATTCTTCCACGGAGGGCGCGCGCCACGCCTTCTGTCCGGCGACGGTTTTCGTGGCGCAGCGCGCGACGGAGGCGCTCCACACGTCATGGATCAGATCCGGGCTCTGTTCCCAGAGAAGACCTGTCTGTTCATCCTTCACGGCTTCGCCGTCGTGCACCAGCGAAAAGCGTTCCGTCGCGAGGCTCGCACGAGGAGGCAGGAGCAGTGCAACGACGAGAACCCAACCGCCTATCGTTATAGTGGGTGTTGGTCTGGTATGCCTCATATGGCGTTTCTCCACGATGGCGAAAGAGTGTCGCTTAAGCCGGACTTCTTTGCAACCAGGAGACACTCGGATGAGAACGATGCGACCGACTTTGTTTGCGAAGACGAAGGAAGTCAGATCGCCACGCGGCACGCTTCACGCATCACGGGACGGTCGCCACCTCGTGTCAGCGGACTGCAATGGGAATGGGTGAAAAGGTCAGGATAAAGATGCCGACCGCTGCGCGCCCGACCCACAGGCGAGTCCTCCCCAACGCGGTCTCAGGATTCAGCACGGGTGGATGGCCGAAGCCCACCAATCCAGCCATCGCGATCCACAGGAACCACCCTTGCCAGCCCACGTACCCCAACACGGCGAGAATAGGAATGACCGCCAGCGCGAGCGTGCGCTGCCGCTCGCCCCAGAGCGCGTAGGCGACGTGGCCGCCGTCCAATTGTCCGATCGGGATCAAGTTCAGCGCCGTCACGAAGAGCCCGAACCAGGCGGCCAGCCCAATAGGGTGCAACACCACATCCAGATGCGCCGGCAGGGATCCGAAGACGAGCCAGGAGATGAACTGGAGGATCAACGGCTCTCCCAGGCTCACTCCGCTGGTCGATTGGATGGGAACCACCCGCGAGAGCGTTAACCCGACGGCAAGAGCGGGGATCGCGACCAGAAATCCGGCGATCGGACCGGCGACTCCGATATCGAAGAGCGCCCGTCGATCGAGGATCGGGCCCCGCATCCGGATGATGGCACCGAAGGTGCCGATGAAAAACGGAAGCCCCGGAATGAAGAGCGGGAACGAGCCCGGCACCCGGTGGATCTTGGAGAACAGAAAGTGCCCGAATTCGTGGGTCACCAGGATGAGCATGAGCGTGCCGGCAAAGGGAATTCCATTCAAGAGCGCGGCGGGGCTGTCGATCAACAGTTGGAACGCGCCACGGATCGGGTGAAACGGATCGGGGTTGTTCTGATAGGCGCCGGCCCACAGGGTGGTGAAGATCGTGAGCAGAAACAGGCCGAGCGGAAGCGCGATGCTTTGAGGGTGGCATCCCTCCATGTGCGCGTTCGAGATCGGATCATCGGGAGTCGGCGAGAGGCCGTTGACGTGCAGGGGGCGAGTCGGGCCAGGGGTCGATGCGTCGTCCGATCGATCCATTGAAACACCTTATCCGGATTCCGCGAACGGATTGAAGAGCAGCTCTTCGCGGACCGTCGTGGCCGGCCCATGGCCGGGCAACAAGAGCGTCGTCTCAGGTAATTTCAACACACGCCGGCGGACGGATTCCAGATGGGTGGCGTACAGCGTGGCTGGGTTGGATCCTCCGATGGAGCCTGCAAAGATCGTGTCGCCCACGAAACAGACTCCTTGCCCGCCCCGCTCGACTCGATAGCAAATGCCCCCGGGAGTATGTCCCGGCGTGACCATGCAGCGTACGGTGAGATCGCCAACCTGGAGAATCTGCCCGTCGCGCGGGACCGCCAGCAATTCCACGCGCGGACGCCAACGCATCAAGGGGAGGTCCTCAGGTCCGACATATACCGGCACCTCGCGGTGGTGCAGCAGACGGTCGATCCCCTCCGCGTGGTCGGCATGTCCGTGCGTGAGACAAATTCCGATAAGCTCCAGGCGTCGCCGGTGCAACACCTCCAGGATCGCCAACGCGTTATAGCCGGTGTCGACGATCACCGCCTTCCGATCGTCATGCAGGACATAA
>CAZZPI010000101.1:0-674 GCA_964655865.1 uncultured Nitrospiraceae bacterium | reverse complement strand
GCGTGGGCGACGGCTGCGGCATCCATTGCTTGATCGCGATGTGCTCGAGCGGATCGACACGAAGGCCGAGCGCCTTGGCCACGGCCATCAGCTCATCACGATGTTGCGGCTGGTCGCCCCGCTCCAACGCGGTGATGTCGGAGCCCGGGAGCCCAGTCCTACGCGCCACATCGGCGACCGAGAGACTTTGCCCGACACGGGATTTCCGGAGAATGTCGCGCAGATCGTCTTCGAGAGGCATAAAGAATAAGCTGATAGCGAACAGCGGGCAGCGAGTAGCTCTGAGTTAACGGATCCTACGTCTTCTGCTTATTGTTCTTGCTGCTCGCTATCCGCTGTTCGCTGTTTGCTAACGCTTGGCGCCACGCTTTCACCATCGCCGGGTCGACATCGACGAGGATAACCTGCTTGAGGACGTGCGGCGAGAAGTTTTGGACTTCGCGAATCATGTGTGCGGCGGCATCGTTGGGGGCGACGCCGCCGACTCCGGTGCCCATCCCGGGAATCGCAACAGATAAGAATCCTTTCTCGTCCGCTAGTGCGAGTGCGGCCTTGGTGGCCAGCGCGACGTTCTCGGCGGGAATCCGCATCCCCGGTCCCGGCATTGTCGGCGCGTGAATGATGCCCTTGAATTTTGTCTTGCCGCCGGATGTCAGCACGGCCTTCCCAACTGC
>CAZZPI010000100.1:0-7844 GCA_964655865.1 uncultured Nitrospiraceae bacterium | reverse complement strand
GTTCTCGTCAAGGGATGTACCAGGATCGCCATCACGTTCTGGCGGTCGTCCGTCAATTCGATCGACTCCAGGTCAGGCTGCCCCAATGGGAGGAAGTCGAGCGCCACCGTCCCGAACTCGACCCTTCCGCGGGACAACGTGCGCGCATCGAGAAACCGGATGGAGGAGGGGAGGATGGTGCGGGATCCTAATGCCGGATCAGAAGGCACTCGCTCCTCTTGGCCTTCGATCACCGTCGTCCAGTAGCCGGGCTGGTCGAAGTTCAGGTACAGTCGCCAGGTCTTCTGGGTGCGCAGCGCTCTTGTTTGGATTTCCTGGAGGGTTCCCAAGAACTGCCGCGTCGAGCGAGATAATGGATCACCGTACACCAATCGAGGCACGACCATAGACAGCATGGCGCCCAGGAGAAAAAGCACCAGGATCATCTCAAGGAGCGTGAAGCCGGCTGAAGCCGATGGAAGGAGAGGCGCTCTGAGAAAGTGTGACTTGGTGATCTTGTGATGTGGTGAAGGGATGGAAAGTAGAAAGTATGATCTGGTGATTTGGTGATGTGTTAGATCAGCACAATCCGAAACCTCACCAAATCGCCAATTCACAAAATCGTACTCTCGTAAATCGTCGATTCGCCAAATCACACTTTTCGAAATCGCCAGATCGCCAGATCGTACTTCATACTTTCTGATGAATGACGATTGACCATTGACCATTGACGGCCTAGTCCTTGTCCAGGTTCCAGTTGTTAATGTCGGCGTTCACGCCTTCGCCGCCCGGTTCTCCATCGGTGCCGTAGGAGATGATCTCGTAATCCCCTCTGGGGCTCGGGCTCACATATTTGTAAGGATTGCCCCAAGAATCCTCCGGAACCTTGGGCAAGTAGCCGCCTTCCTTCCACTTTTTCGGAATCACGCCCACGGCAGGTTTTTCCACCAAGGCCCGTAACCCTTGTTCAGTGGAAGGATATACGCCGTTGTCCAGCTTATAGAGCTGCAGGGCACCCTCGATGTTTTTGATCTGCACCTTGACGGCAGTGCGCTTGGCTTCATCCGTCCGGCCCATGATCCGAGGCACCACCAGCGCGGCCAAGATCGCCAGGATGGCGACGACGACCATGATCTCGATGAAGGTGAACCCGCCCTCTCGACAAGGATGATTCGGTGAAGTCCGATTTGGTGAAGTGTCCAGATCGGCTAGGAAATAGTTCAGTCTGAGGTGTAGGAATAAGAAATTCATAGGATCCCTTGTGGCTTGTTCTTGACCAGCCCCCCAATTCACTACTTCACCAGATCACAAAATCACCGGATCATACTTTCTTAACGCACCATCTGTCCCATCTCAAAGATCGGGAGCAGGATCGCCACGACGATGAACAGCACCACGAGCCCCATCATCAGAATCATGATCGGCTCCAGGAGCGAGGTCAGCCTGGTGACTTTGCGATCGACTTCACCGTCGTATATTTGCGCGACGCGCCTGAGCATCTCCTCCAGCTCCCCGCTTTTCTCCCCCACCGCCACCATGTGCGTCACGAGGGGAGGAAATTCACCGCTCTGCTTGAGCGGATCCGCGAAGGGCTCGCCCTCCTGAATCTGTCTCCGCGAATCATCCACCACACGCTCCAGGACGCGGTTGTTCATCACCCGCTTGGCGACGTCCAAGGATTCCAGGAGCGAGACACCGCTGGATAACATGGTGGAGAGGGTCCTGGCAAATCGCGAGATGGCCACCATCCTTGCGATGTCGCCGAGCAGCGGGAGGTTCAACACGGTCCGATCCTGTAACCAGCGGCCGCGTTCAGTCGCCAGGAACCGTCGGCCGGCGAAGGCCGCTGCTGCGATTCCGCAGAGGAGCAACAGCCATGCGTCGGCCAAAAAGTGGCTCACCGCCATCAAGATCCGGGTGGGAGGCGGCAGCGTTTGTTTCATGTCGGCAAACACGGCCGTAATCTTCGGCACGACGAACGTCAGCAGGAAGAACAACACGGTGACGGCGACCAGAGACATAATGACCGGATAGGTCATCGCACTCGAGACTCGTTGCTTCAGGTGCAATTGTTTCTCGAGAAACTCCGCCAATCGAAACAGAATCTGATCCAAGGTCCCGCTCGTCTCTCCCGCACGCACCATATGGACGTAGATCGGGGTGAAGGCCTGTGGGTACGCCTCCAACGCCGCGCTCAGCGGCTTCCCACCGCGGATCTGCTCACGTATGTCGGCAAAGAGGGTCTGGACGTGCTTTTTTTCGGACTGGTCGATGAGCACTCCCAGCGCGTCGACCACGGGTAAACCGGCGGTCATGAGCGTCGCCAGTTGTCGTGTCATCAGTGCCAACTCTTGCATCCCGAGTTTGGCGGCACCCAGGCCGGGTGACGCCGCACTCGGTACGGTCCCGTCCCGGGCCAGGGGCTGCTGCTGTTCAATCACGTCTGTGGGGTAGACCCCGATCTTGCGGAGTTTCTGGCGGGCAACGCGGGCGCTCTCGGCATCGATGATCCCACTGGCGCCTTTTCCATCGGCCTTGAGCCCCTTATACGAATAGACGGGCATCAGCTATACTTCCACCTCTGCTTGGGTGATCCGCATCACTTCCTCGCTAGTGGTGGCTCCCTGCAAGACTTTCGCCGCGCCCTCTTCCTTGAGCGTCACCATCCCCTTTGCGATCGCCTGTTGCTTGATGGCGGCAGCGTCGGCCTTGGCCCCGATGAGTCTTCGAATCTCGTCGTCCATCAGAAGCAGCTCGAAGATTCCGGAGCGCCCGCGATAGCCGGTCTGGGAACAGGCCGGACAGCCTTCCCCCCGATAGAAGGTGGGCGGCAGCACCGTCGGGGGGAGGCCGAGCTTGAACAATTCTTCAGGGCTCGGTTGGTAGGGCTTCTTACAGGAGGCGCAGACCATCCGCACCAACCGTTGCGCCAACACGGCGACGACCGAAGAGGCGACGAGAAACGGCTCGATCCCCATGTCGATGAGCCTGGTCGCCGCGCTGGCGGCGTCGTTGGTGTGCAGGGTGGAGAACACCAAATGTCCCGTCAGCGATGCATGGATGGCGATCTCGGCCGTCTCGCGGTCGCGGATTTCGCCGATCATGATGACATCGGGATCCTGGCGCAGGATCGATCGCAACCCCGTTGCAAACGTAAGGTTGATTTTCGGGTTGACCTGCATTTGGCCGATCCCTTGGAGCTGATACTCCACGGGATCTTCGACGGTGATGATGTTCTTGTCCGGGGAATTGATCTGGCTGAGCGCCGCATACAGGGTGGTCGTTTTCCCGCTACCGGTCGGGCCTGTCACGAGGATGATCCCATGGCTGAGCTGGATGAGCTGCTGGACAATGGCCAACCGCTCGAGCGACAGCCCCATCTCGCTCAAATTGAGGAGGCGATTTTCCTTCTCGAGCAACCGCAAGACCACCCGTTCACCGTGCGAGGTCGGCAGGACGGACACGCGGAGGTCGATGTCCTTCCCGGCGGTGCGGATGGCGAAACGCCCGTCCTGCGGCAAACGTTTCTCGGCGATGTTGAGCCCGGCCATGATCTTCAGTCTTGCGATGATGCTGGCTTGGAGATGTTTTGGGGGCGACAATACGGGGTACAGCACGCCGTCGATCCGGTACCGGACGACAAGGCCTTTCTCGAACGACTCGAAGTGGATGTCGCTGGCCCGCTGCTTCGCGGCTTGGAAGAGGATGGAATTGACCAATCGAATGATCGGCGCCTCATCCGTCGCATCCAACAGGTCTTGCGGTTCGTCCAGCTCCTGCGCGAGCCGGTCCAGATTCTCCGAGGAGGCCATATCCTCCAACACCTGATCGGCTGCGGTGGGACTGGCGGCCTGGTCGTAGACGTGATTCAGACAGGCGAGCAACGAATAGACGGATGTCAGCACCGCTTTGACCGGATAGCCGAGTAGCAGTTGCAAATCATCGAGCGCCGCCAGCTCCAGAGGATCCGTGGTCGCCACGATGACGGCGCCGTTCTCGATTCGTAAGGGCAACACACGGTGACGCCGAGCGAAGGCGATCGGCACTTTCAGGATGACCGCAGGATCGACTTGGGACGACTCCAAGTGCGCGACAACCGGCAGCTCCAGTTGCTGCCCCAGCGCCTCGAGGACGTCCTGTTCTTGAACGGCTCGCATCTTGACCAGGATCTCGCCTAATCGCCCGCCCTTCGATTCCTGCAAGGTGAGCGCTTCTTTCAGCTTGTCGTCCGCCAGCTTGAACTGCTCCGTCAGGATCGTGCCCAAGAGCCGCCGGCCATACGCCTCCCTATGGTCTCGTTGACTCATCCTAGGTAACTCGTTGAAATCAAGCCTGACTGGCCCTAAGGACCGGGCGTAGTGTAGCACAAGGAGGGCCGCTGCAGCATGGATTCGATGCGAATGCCCGGTCCGATCGAGCACCACGAAGCCGACACTCACGACGTGCGTTGCGTGCGATCAAACCGGAAAGGGGGGTTACTGGGGAACTTTCGTGCCGTTGTTGGGCGTAGATTGGGGTACGGGACGTTCGAGCCGTTCCAACACGTCTTGCTTGAGTCTTGTCGGCTCCTCAATGCGATTCTCGCGCTGAAGATTCCCCAGCTCCGCCGCTTTCCGCGAATTCAAGTCGACCATATCGACCTCGTTCTTGACGATGTGGGGAGTGAGGAACACCAATAGATTGAGCTTCTCGGTCGCCCGCGTTTGAGACTTGAACAGCCAGCCGAGAAAAGGGATATCGCCGAGGAGCGGGATCTTCCGTTCATTGATGGTCACATTGTCACGAACGAGACCGCCGATGACGAGGGTTTGTTGGTCGTGAGCCACGGTCGTGGTTTCCATGGACCGCTTCGTCGTCGTCGGGCCCACGGGCACCGAGGCGTTGCCCGACCCGATCGTCTGCGACACGTTCTCCGCGATGGCCGTGATTTCCTGCTTGACTTCCAGGCGGACCAGGTCGTCTTCGAGCACCTGCGGCGTGATTTCCAAGGTCACGCCCACGTCCTTTCGCTCGATCGTGACCAAGGTTCCCCCGGTGATGCCTTGCGCCTGTCCGGTCGGAAACGGCCTGTTCTCTCCGACGACGATCTTGGCTTTCTGGTTGTCCGCCGCCAGCACTTGCGGGGTCGAGAGGATGTTCGTGTCGGTGAGACTCATCAGGAATTGCATGAACGCCCGGACGTTCACGGTATTGAGGACGCTGGGCGTGGCCCCGCCGGTCGTTCCCGCCGCCGCCCCGCTGATGGCCTGAGCGATGGAAGAAATATCTTCAGGCGCTCGGTTGAACCCGGCGATCCCCTGAGCGAACCCTTTCTGCCCGATCGCAATCACCTGTAGCGGATCGCTGCCGAGTTGGCGCAAGCGGTCGACCTGGACTTCAAGAATGACCGCTTCGACGAATACCTGCTTGCGGCGGATGTCGAGGTTCTCCAGCACCGTCCTCAACTGATTGTAAGCGCCTTTCGTCGAGCTGATGATGACGGAGTTCGTCGCCTTATCCGCAAACACCTGGACCGGCGCTTCAAACTCGGTCAACGGGCGTAAAGGTGGACGCGCTCCGGGCGTTGTGGCGGGAATCTGAGACTTCGCCACCAGATTGGTCAAAATCGCCGCGGTATCCGTGGCGTTGGCATGCCTGAGCTTGTAGACGTACACGGAACGTTCCGGCGGCACTTCGGCCACCTGCACGATCTGGATCACGTTGCCCTTCGGCAACGTCGTCAACCGGCTGACCTCCAGCGTGGCCAAGAACATGTTGTAGGCCTGTTCGACGGTCACCTTGGTCGGGGAGAACAACGTGACCTTCCCGGACGTTTTCTTGGCGGTTTCGTCGAGCACGAAGTTCTTGCCGGTGAGCTCGCTCATGAACCTCACGAAGACGGAAAGGTCCACTTCATTGAAGTCGAGAGTGACGCGCGCGGTCTGCCCGGACCCGCCTTGAGCCGCCGCGTCAGGCGGTCGGCACAGAAACGGCAAGCTCAGGCTTGCGCTGAGCGCGAGCACACCGACCAGACGTGCGGCGGCGCCGTTATCGAATTTCATACGTGAACGTCGCTCGCTGATTCTCACGCAGGACATCCAACCGCACGGTCCGCTCATTCTTCACTTGCTGGAAGAGGGCCAACATCGTCGCAGGATCCTTGAGCTCGATGCCGTTGACGCGCTGCAGCACATCGCCGATCCGCAAGCCGACTTTGTCGAAGAAGCTCTGCGGCACGACGTATTCGATCCGATAGCCTTCCAGCTTTCCCGAGACCGTGTAGGGGACCGCCCTCGCCTGGGTGAGCAATTTGGAAATATCCTCCGTCGCGGCGGCGACCTCGCGACGGTCGAGAATCTTGCGCAGGGGCCCATCGGGCTGTCTGCCCGCCGAGGCGGCTCTTGCGGGTGCCTGTCCCGGAGAGGCTGCGCCCCTCATAAGCGCCAACTCCAGCCACTCTTCCTGATCGCCCTGTCGGAAAAGGACGGCGTTGCGTCGAATCTCCGCCACTTCCCCGACGCCGGGCACGACGTCGCCGAGGCGGTAGAGTACTTGGCGCTTGGTCGCCAGCTCTTCGACGATCGCCAGCAGGCCGGCGGCCTCTCCCACCACCGTTCCCAACAAGGCGATCTTCCCGGCCGCCTCGATGGTCGAGATGGAAGAGGCTACGGCACCGCGGCCGGCGCCAGGTCCGGGCGTTTCGCGTTTCGCGAATGGAAAGATTCCGCTCGCGATAATCTCTTCCGCTTGACGAAGCGCGTCGCCTTCCGCGCTTCCCCGTGTGAGGGTGCCCGAGAGTCCGACGGGTCGGAGGGTTACAGGAACGGTCAAGGCGTCGGCGATCAGGCCGTTGATCATATGCGCGAGAAGAAACGTGGCGAGCGTGATGAACGCGAAAATGCTGACATGATGAAGGAGGCGATCAGCAACGAGCATAGACGCACCGGGGCCGGTTACGAGGCCCCATACTAACCCTTATGGGTCACGATTCGCAAGGCAGGGGAGCGGATCACCATGTTTGAGCGTGCGTCGGAATAACGATGGCGATGACGAGGGCGAAGCGAAGCAGCATGGCAAGGAAGGAGGCCGCCCTCACTTCACGATGGTGAAGCGGACGCTCCGGTTTTGCTGCCGGCATTCGGCGCTGTGCTCCACACAGAGCGGACGATCCTTTCCATAACTCCTCACGTCGACGGAAAGCGCCGTCGGCTCCAATTGCTCCAGGTACTGCTTGACCCGAGCGGCCCGCCGTTCCCCCAAGACGAGGTTGTATGCCGTCGTTCCGATCTCGTCTCCTCGTCCCTCGAGCACGATGCGTTTCAGCTTTTCCTCTTTTTTGATACGCTTGACATTCGCTTCGACGATCGTCAGCGCATCCGACCGCAGCACAGACTGGTCGAAATCGAACGGGACGTCGAGGAACCGAGACTCGGACTCACCGTTTTCCTTGATTGAGAACGCTGCCGACGAACCGATCGGGATATTCCTGCCTCCGCCCACGCCCTTAAGGTCTTCGGGGAGAATCTCCTTCACCTGAGGGGCCACGACTTGCTCGGTCGTTCCCGGTTTGGTCGAATCGGCTTGTTCCTGTCCTCCGATCGAGCCTGCATGGGTTGCACATCCGGCAAACAGGAAAAGCAGGGCGAGGAAGCACCATGGGAGAGCAGCCACGAATCCTTTCATGGGGACTCCTTTCATTTGGTTCCCCGTCATTGAGAGAGCCTCCATCTGTGCGTGGTACGGCAACTTTCCCCCAGTCAGGCCAGACGGCGGTAGACGGCGTCCGTGTCAGCCAGCGGTTCCCATGTGAGCGCCGCGAGCGAGTCTCTGACATACGCGACCGACCGCATGCCATTCAAGACACAGGTCACGCCCGGCGTGCTGCA
>CAZZPI010000099.1:0-7860 GCA_964655865.1 uncultured Nitrospiraceae bacterium | reverse complement strand
GGCGACATTCGAGCAATATCTGGCTGGCCTCGGCTCGAATCTGCGCTACAACTTTCGCCGCCGGTGGCGGGCGTTGGAACGAGAGGGGGTGAAGTTCGTTACCTTTCAAGGGGGGAACGAACTCTATGTGCATTTCTGTGACCTGGTACACCTGCATCGTCTGCGCTTCTTGGATCAGAACAGGTCTAGTTCCTTTCTAGCGCCAATCGTACAGGCCTTTCATGCCGAGGCGCTCCAGCGAATGGCCGCGGCCGGTTTGGCCCGTGTATTCGCGCTGAAGGCCGGCAGCCATACGATCGCCGCGCTGTATGGGTTCTCGGCGGGGAAGACATTTTCCTTCTACCAGTCGGGCATGGACCCGGCCTGGGCCAGGCTGAGCGTCGGCCTGGTCCTCGTGGGCTGCAGCATCAAGGAAGCCATCCGGCACGGTCACGACACCTTCGATTTTCTTCGAGGCGATGAGTCCTACAAGTTTCAATGGGCGACGCAGAGCCGCCAACCCGTGACGGTCTGTTTCTTCGATCGGCGAGTCCGCAGTCGGTGGGTGAGATGGCAGTTCGGAATCCTTGACCGATTAGCCCGCGCAAAGCGAGTGGTGCGGCGCGGCCTCACCGAGCTGTTTGCTAAACAGGAGCAGGCGACATGAGCCCATCGCCGACATGGGACGTCGCGATCGTTGGAGCCGGTCTTGCCGGAGCGAGCGCCGCCGCGGTCCTTGGGAGGCAGGGAGTGCGCACCGCCCTGATAGACGCACAAACAACTTTCCCCTGCTGCTTCAAGGCGGAGAAGATCGAACCGGACCAAGCGGACCTGTTTCGGAAGCTCGGCTTGATCGAGGGACTTCAGCCGGTCGTGCATCGAATTCACGAGGTGGCCACCGGCTATGACGGGCGCATCCTCCTAGTCAACCAATTAGAGCAGTACGGCACGTTGTACCACGATATGGTCAACGCCGTGCGCGCTCAGATTCCGGAACACGTCGCGCGAAAGGTCGATCGTGTCCGGGCGATCGTCCCGGACGCGGACGTGTCACGTGTCACGCTCCTCAGCGGTGAATCAATTCGAGCCAGGCTGGTGGTGCTGGCCTGCGGCACCGGCGGTAACCTCCATGCGGGTTTGGGCCTGACCAAGCGGATGATCGCCAAAAACCACTCGCTCGCGGCGGGCTTCAACATCGCGCGAGCGGATGAGCAGCCGTTCCCGTTCGATTCGCTGACGTATCATTCAGAAACGCTCGAAAGTCGAGTCGCGTATCTGACGCTCTTTCCGATTCGAGACGTGATGCGAGCCAACTTCTTCATCTATCGCACCACCGGCGAGGAATGGCTCGCTCGCTTCGCGAAGGAGCCTGAGCGGGCTATCACAGGCGCGCTTCCGAGGCTCACCCAGATCACGGGGGCCTTTCGCGTCACAGGCCGAGTGGAGATGAAGCCGGTCGATCTCTATCAAGTGGTAGACCCGGCGAGGCCTGGGCTCGTGCTTGTCGCTGACGCCTACCAAAGCGTCTGTCCGACTACCGGGACCGGTCTGAGCAAGGTCCTGACCGACGTCGATGTGCTCTGCAACGAGTGCATCCCACAGTGGCTGGCGACACCGGGAATGGGAATCGATAAAATCGCACGGTACTACGAGCATCCACGCAAGCGAGCTTGTGATAGCAGCTCCCTCCGCGACGCCGCCTACATTCGCTCATTGTCGCTTGAGTTATCCATCCCCTGGCAACTCCGCCGGTTCTTCACCTTCCAGTGGATGTTCTGGTCCGGCTTGGTGAGCAAGGCCTTGCGCGCCCGGTCCATCGACAATCTACAGCCCACGACGCGGAAAGAGCCATCAATCCGTCCAGCGGCTTGACCGTTCAGGGAAGAGAACGCACTGGACTCCCTCGATCCGAGAACCACGACGACTGTCAACTTTCGGTCTCAGCCCTGTCCCACTGATTTGAAAGAAATAGAGGACCCTCAAAGACTTTTTCCCCTCGCCACCGCGTCGGGGGAGCGGGTCGGGGTAATTTTTCCCCTCTCCCCCATGCCTGGGGGAGAGGGTCAGGGTGAGGGGGTGATGTTCATGGTGCAGGATGAACGACTCAGCTCACGACAACTGATCCAAAAATAGAGAGGAGCCTCAGAAATTTTCCCTCTCTCCCCCAGGTTCGGGGGAGAGGGTCGGGGTGAGGGGGCCCGAATGCAACCAATCTAAGCTGCTCGATTGCTGTGGGATTTCGACGTCTCGGGGGAGCTGTGAGGCGCTGGAGAGCCAACCGCAATCCGACCCGGGTAGGATAAATACGAGTCCAGACTGGCATTTCATACGGATATCCCAGTAGAATCCCGGCCACTTGCTCCGCACCTCTGTTTGAGGGCTGCGATGCTCGTCGCCCGCAGATGCGTTCTGATCGGGGCCTTGGTCGTTAGCCTCTCCCTCCTTTTCAGCGCCGCTCTCCCACACAGCTATGCGCAAGTCGCACCGAAGGCAGTCAACACGCGCATCGTCGAGACCACGCGCGTTCCACATGACCTCGGCACCCGCACTGCCCAGACCACAGATCTCGCGACCAACGTCACCACGACGGCGATCACCGGCGGGACTCGCCCAAACGGCGGGACCAATCTCTTTCACAGCTTCGACTTCTTCACGGTCGGCTCCAAGGACATCGCGCACTTTCAGTACGACATGATGCTGCCCACCACCAACATCATTGCGCGCGTGATCGGGGATGCGGCGGGCCTGCGCGAGGCCTCGACCATCGACGGCATCCTGCGCACGAACAATCCGCTCAACATGAACGATCCACTCAACTTCGGCGCGGCGAATCTCTATTTCATCAATCCGCAGGGCGTGATGTTTAAACAGAACGCGCAATTAGACGTGGGAGGATCGGTCAACATCGCCACGGCAGAGAATCTGCGGTTCAACACTGTCGCGACTCTCTTCGATGCCGCCGCCACGCCGGCCTCGCTTGGTCCGCTGCACATCGCGTCGGTCGCCGCCTTTGGGTTCACCAGTCCGAGGCCGGTCGCGATCTCAATCGAGGGCAGCACGCTCCAGGTCGCCTCCAGCCAGGGTCTCTCGATGATCGGTGGCGACTTCACGATGACGGGAGGTACCCTCCAGGCGCCGGGCGGTCTGATTCAGATCACAAGCGCCGCCTTGCCAGGCGAGGTTGTACCAACAGTTCCCGGTCAGCCAGCCGATCTCGGAGTGAGTTCCTTTACAGCGCTCGCGCCCGTGAATTTATCGGGAGGGCCTCAAATCAACACGAGTGGCAACGGTGGCGGTACCGTAATCATCCGAGGCAGCCAGGTTGCCCTCAATAATGGAGGCACGGTGAATGCGGGGACCACTGGTTCCGACCCCGGTGGAATGGTGTCCATTACGGCGGTCGACTCCATCATCCTTTCGGGTCGAAGTACGAGTGGAGCACAAAGCCAGATCCTCAGTAATACCTCCAGCAGCGGCGCAGCGGGCCATGTAAGCCTCTCGGCTCCGATCATTACCCTCGATGATACACTCGTGCAGACGCGACCCGACACAAACAGT
Source organism: uncultured Nitrospiraceae bacterium (assembly GCA_964655865.1). GTDB lineage: Bacteria > Nitrospirota > Nitrospiria > Nitrospirales > Nitrospiraceae > JBBIJI01. The sequence goes on along the minus strand of CAZZPI010000099.1, from coordinate 4,323 downwards.
ACCGGACCAGGTGGGACAGTCACGGTCACGGGAGCTGATGTGACGCTCCGCAATGGGGCTCAGATCAGCACCACCAGCTTCGGGACTGGAGCCGCCGGCTCGGTAAACCTGACTGCCACAGAGTCAGTGACAATTGCGGGCCGAGATGGTGCAACTATTCAAAGCGGCGGCATCTTCAGTGGTACGTCCGGGAGTGGACATGCGGGGCAGGTGACTGTCTCTGCACCCACCGTAGAACTGACCGATGCGCTGCTGCAGGCTAATTCGAGCAGCACGGGCCAGGCTGGTGCGGTTACGGTTAATGCAGCCAGACTGGCCGTTACGAACGGAGGACAGATCATTACGAGCACCGTCAGTATGGGAAAAGCTGGAACCGTCACGCTCGATGCCACGGAGTCCATCACGCTCTCAGGACGGAACGCGGGAGGGACACGCAGTCAGGTACTCAGCAATACATCTGGAAACGGGAGCGGCGCGGCGGGCCAGGTGAGTTTTTCTGCCCCGACGATCACCCTGGATGATGCGCTCGTACAGGCACGGCCGAACACCAGCAGCAGCACTGGGGCAGGTGGGACGGTTATCGTCACTGGAGCAGATGTGACGCTTCGCAACAGTGCCCAAATCAGCACGAGCACCTTCGGGGCCGGTGCCGGAGGCACTGTCGCGGTCAACACAGACGTCTTGAGCGTCGCAACCGGATCGACAATCACTTCCGGGACCAATAGCCAGGGGGCTGGCGGCACGGTCACCCTCACCGCCATGGAGGCCATCACGATCGCCGGCCGCAATGCGGCCGGCACCCAGAGTCAGGTGACCAGCAACGCGTTGAGCAGCGGGAACGGGGGACAAGTCCTCATCTCGGCCCCCACGCTCAACCTCAATGATGCCATGGTCCAAGCCAGTACAGGCACCGGGAGCACGGGCCAGGCCGGGACGATCATCGCCAACGTGGGCACCCTGAACGTCACGAATGGAGCATCGCTCAACGCCAGCACCTTTGGCGCGGGCGCTGCCGGGACCGTGAACATCACCGCGACAAATGGTGTGACAGTCGCGGGTCGGAATACCGCAGGTACCCCGAGCGGGTTCTTCAGTAACACCTCCGGCGGAGGGAATGCAGGACAGGTGGTCATCTCGGCCCCGACGCTTATGCTCAGTGATGCGCTCCTGCAGGCCAACGCCAGAACCGGCAGCACCGGCCGGGCCGGCACCATTACCGCCAACGTAGGGACATTGAACGTTTCAAACGGGGCTCAGATCAACACAAGTACTTCGGGCAGGGGCGCCGGCGGCACGGTGAGTCTCACAGGGACCAACGCCGTGACTATCGCGGGCCGCAACGCCGGGGGAACACAGAGTCAGGTGCTCAGTAATACATCGGGAAACGGGAGCGGTGCGGCGGGACACATCAACATCTCGGCGCCTACAGTCACCCTGGATGATGTGCTCGTTCGGGCGCGGCCCGATACGACTAGCAGTACCGGGCAGGGGGGGCCGTCACGATCACCGGCGGCGATATAAGGGTGCGGAATGGGGCCGGGATCAGCACGAGCACCTTTGGCTCGGGCAGGGCCGGGACCGTGAGTGTCACGGCCACCGATACCGTAGCGATAGCGGGCCGGAACACCGCCGACACGCAGAGCGGCCTGTTTAGTGACACCTCCGGGAGTGGCCAGGCAGGGCAAGTCATCGTGTCGGCCCCCACTGTCACTCTGGACGATGTACTCCTTCAAGCACGCGCGAGAACTGACAGCAGGGGGCCCGCCGGGACGATCACAATCACTGCGGACACGGTGAGTGTCGTGAACGGGACGGAGATTAGCACGAGCACCTTCGGGCCTGGAGCGGCCGGCACCGTAAACGTCACTGCCACGAATGCCGTGACAGTCTCGGGTCGCGACGCCGCCGGGACGCAGGGCGGGCTGTTCAGTAATACATCCGGTAGTGGCAACGCGAGGCAGGTCAATGTGTGGGCTCCCACGATCACAGCGGATGACGTCCTCGTGCGGGCGAGGGCCAACACCGGCAACACGGGGGCAGGCGGGACGGTGATGCTCACCGGAGACGATGTGACGCTTCGGAATGGCTCCCAGATCAAGCTCTCAACCTTTGGCGCTGGCGCGGCCGGCACGGTGCGGGTGAACGCCCAGACCCTGACATTTGATGATTCGTTCATCATAGCGAGGTCTGAGGAGGGCAGTACAGGAACCGGCGGGACGATCATGCTCACTGGAGGCGATGTGACGCTCCAAAACAGCACGGACATCAGCGCAAGCAGCGAAGGTACGGGCCGTGCCGGTGCGGTGCAGGTAGAGGCTCAAACTCTGACGCTTGACTTTGCGTCCATATCAACGTTCTCCGAGACCGGCAGTACAGGGCCGGGCGGCACGATCGCGATTACTGCGGGCGATGTGACGCTCCGGAACCTCGCCTTGATCGGCGCAGATACCTTTGGCGCGGCCGGCGGCGGCACGGTGCAGGTGGATGCCCGGACGCTAACGCTTGATGCTTCGGATATCTCAACAAATTCTGCGACCGGCAGTACGGCGCCGGGTGGCACGATCACGATTACCGCGGGCGATGTGGTGCTCCGAGATGACGCCGGGATTAGTGCAAGCACCTCCGGCACCGGCAGAGGAGAAAACATCACTGTCACTGCGGACGGCTCTTTGGTTATGACTGACGGCTCCATTCTCTCCAGCAGGACCTTTGGCAGCGGCGATGGTGGCCGGATTGCGTTAACCGCGCCCTCTGTCGCTATTGCCAATGGCGGGTCAATCTCGGCTTCTACCAATGGAAAGGGCAACGCTGGAACCATTGAGGTAGATGTTGGGCAGCTTACGCTTAGCGGAGCCGGCGCTATTAGGAACAGCGCCAACAGTGGGAGCAGCGGCGCAGCTGGCCTTGTGGCGGTCACGGCGACGGATCGTGTCATTATCTCTGGGGAAGGCAGCGGAGGGATTTCCAGCGCCCTGTTCAGTGAGACATTCGGAAGCGGAAAGGGGGGCGCATCATGGTAGTGGCTCCCACTCTGGTGAGCGACGGAAATCCCGGAATTGGCACAAGGACATTCGGGTCTGGTAACGCAGGAGAGATCGAAGTACACACAGGAGAACTGATTCTCACAAATGGCGCCCAGTTGAACAGTAGCGCACGCAGCGGTAGCAGCGGGTCTGGTGGTACTGTCACAGCTACGGCAACGGACCAGATTTCCATCTCCGGCGTTGGTCGTACTGGTCCTAGCGGACTCCTAACCGATGCAGCAGGAAGCGGGGCTGGCGGAAATATCCACGTACGAACAGGGCAGATCCGACTCAGCGATGGAGCGACGATCTCTTCGACCAGTGCGGGCTCTGGCAACGCTGGCAACATCACAATTGACGCAGGTCAGAGCTTCTCCAGCCAGAACGGTTCGGTGACCACCCAAGCCAGTCAAGCGAGCGGTGGCAACATCGTGGTGGCCGCGACGGAGATGGTGCGATTGACCGACAGCGGGATCAGCACGTCCGTCTTTGGTGGACCAGGCAGTGCCGGTGGCGGGATCTTCATCGATCCCCAGTTCATTGTGTTGCAGAACAGCAAAGTTATCGCCCAGGCCACGCAAGGGTCCGGCGGAACGATCACATTAGTGGCTGGGACCGTGCTGGCGGACGCCAACAGCCTCCTCAGTGCCTCCTCTCAATTGGGGCCGCAAGGCACGGTGAGCGTTCAGTCACCGCTTCAGAACCTGAGCGGCGCGATGGTGCCGATGCCGCAGAGCTTCACACCCGTGTTCACGTTGCATGCCGAGCGCTGCGCGGCGCGCATGAGCGAGGGTAAGGTGAGCACCTTCGTCGTGACGTTGCGCGAAGGGCTGCCGCCGGAACCGGGCGGGCCGTTGCCGAGTCCGCTGGAGGAACTGGACCGGGCCGTGACACAGACGGACACCCGGCCGCTGCTGGTGGCTGCCGCAACCGGTCCCCTCCTGATCGGACTCATCGGTCATCCGGGCTCAGCCCTGACCTCGGACGAGACCTGCGGCCGATAGAGTGATGCTTCAGAAACCCGTCGTACAATGTCTCTTGTTCCCCCACCCCACCCCTCTCCCCCGGTGGGGGAGAGGGAAAATGCCATACATCTTCCCGGTTGCATACCGACGAGCCAATGAAGAGAATTCTCAAACAGATCTCTGAGAGACCACACAAGCCCACATTATTCATGGACGCTTCTACTACAACCGCCGATACTAAACCAGGGAGCAACGTGAGGTGTCTGACTCACGCGCCAAGAGCTCTCAAATTGCGCTCGACCTCGCAAGAGCGCGGGCGACGCACTGGGCTGCCA
>CAZZPI010000098.1:0-7902 GCA_964655865.1 uncultured Nitrospiraceae bacterium | reverse complement strand
GATCCATCCATTTTTTTGAGCACACGTGGTTCGTAAGATTTCATCATACTATCTCACGCCGGCGGCGCCATAGCGGCTAACTATAAGACCGCGTTACCTCCTTCGTCAAGTTGAAGGGGCGGGAATAGGCCTGAATCTCAATGAGTTAGGACGAGTGACCTATCATCCAGTGGGCAGAAAGGGCACAGGAGACTGGGATCGCACTGGGGCCGGGGCGAGCACGAGAGAAAAGGATCGAGAAAAAAGGATAAGGGGCATCCGCCTCGCAGGCGCCCCTAAACGCCAAACAATTTCACTTCATGTGACTGCCCGCGCCCATGAAGAACAGCATGGGAATCGAGAGCATGAAGTTAACCCGCGAGGCCAGCAGAGCAGTACGGCCCCACTGAGCCATCTCCGGTGGCGCCGGTGTCCCCTGGGCTGCCTTCGAGACGGCTTCGATGATTTTCTTCTGGTTCGGCCAGATGATGGCGTGCACATTGGCCATCATGATGATACCGAGGAGACCGCCGATGCCGAGCGCGATGGCCCCGGTTCCACCCTGACGATACATCATGATGTAGAGCAGAATTCCGGCCAGGACGGTCACGGTCGCGCCATGGCGGAACCAGTTCAACGCCGTCGGCATGAGCTTCGGAATGACGACATTCTTCGTCGGTCCGTCGAGGCTCTTGAGAAACGCCGCGTTGATCAGGTTGAAGAAATACAGCAACCCGATCCAGGTGATCCCGGCCAAGAAATGAACCCAGCGGACGATGACACCTGCCCAATCTGCTTCGCCGGCCGGAGTGCCTGAAATGCCGAGGTAAACGATTATCAACACGACAGCGAGCGCAAACCCGGCACCCATTGTCTGAAAGGGATCCTCTAGAAATCTCATCGTGTCCTCACTTTGCGCTGTGCACTGCTAGGCCAAACTCTGTACTGCACCCTACGCAGCAATGTCAAGCAAGTCGAGGTGCTGGGAATTCTTATGAACGCGCCGCTCACCTTAAGCCAACAGAATAAGACGATCCACAGCCGCGCACAGTTCACGAACGGCGTCTGCCGAGGCGTTGAGCGCCGCCCGCTCGTCGGCGGAGAGATCATACTCGATGATTTGTTCGGCTCCGCCCCGCCCGAGCTTGACGGGCACGCCGACTACGACGTCCCGCAGGCCGTATTCACCCTCGCAGAGCACGGCACAGGGAAGCACGCGTTTCTGGTCCTTGATGATGGCTTCGACCATCGCCACCGCCGCGGCCGATGGCGCATAGAAGGCGCTGCCGGTCTTGAGCAGGCTCACGATCTCCGCGCCGCCGTCCCGCGTGCGTTTCACGATGGCATCGAGGCGTTCCTTAGATAGGAGGTCCGTAATCGGGCGCCCGCCGACCGTCGTGTATCGCGGAAGCGGCACCATCGTATCTCCGTGTCCGCCGAGGACCATCGCCTCGACGTCGCCACCGGAGACGCCCAGCTCGGCGGCGATAAAGGAGCGCATGCGGGCCGAGTCCAATACGCCGGCCATGCCGATCACACGCGTTCTCGGCAATCCGCTCACCTTCCTCGCCACGTGGACCATCGCATCCAGGGGATTGGTGACGAGGATGAGGATCACGTCAGGAGAACGAGATACCAACTGCTCCACGACCGACCGGACGATCTTCGCGTTCGTCGCGAGCAACTCATCGCGGCTCATGCCCGGCTTGCGCGCGATGCCGGACGTCACTACCGCGATCGACGAGCCGGCGGTTTCCTCATAACCGTTCGAACCGACGACCCTCGAGTTGTAGCCGCAGACCGGGCCGGCCTGCGTGATGTCCAAGGCCTTCCCTTGCGGCACGCCTTCGAGAATGTCCACCAAGACCACGTCACATGTGTTCTTCTCGGCGATGCGTTGCGCCACACTGCCGCCCACGTTGCCCGCACCCACTACCGTGACCTTCGTACGCGCCATGCAGCCTCCGGCACTTCTCAAGTTCTGAGTTCTGAGTCTTGAGTGCTGAGTTGTCGATTCGGCGATGCTCTGTCGACCCGGAACTCATAACTCTTAACTCAAAACTCAGAACTGGTTATTCATGCCCCGTCCAGCCTCCCACTTTGAAATTGATCGTGCACACAAAATTCTCGCCGTCGTAGAAGTTCACTTTGATCTTTTTCTTTCCATAGGTCTTCGTCAAGAACTCCTCGGGATGGTCGATCAAGTCCTGGTAGCCGCCGGGAGGGTATTCCCCAAGCTCGTTGAACGTGACGCTCATGCCCGTCTTGACCTCTTCAAGCACCTTGACCGAACAGCGGGGGAAGATTTCCCAGAACTTGGCATCGATCTCCTCGCGCGTCGGCTCCGGCCGTTCCTCACCGGGTTTCACATCCTTGTTGGCAAACTTCGCCTGCCGCCGCACGTAGGGATACTGGTGGCCGCTGAACAACTTGTACAGCCAGGGTGGCACTGTCCTATCCTCAGACTGATTTGCCATTATGAACTCGTTCGTGCTCCCGGTGCTTCGTGAGGCGTTACGCTTCAGGAGTGAGGCGACCGCTCTGCTTTTTTGAGGGTCCGCCCGCCTTACGCCTCACGTTTCACGCCTTACGTCTTCTATGCCGTCAACCGGTGGTAAATCCGTGGGAGCCGCTCGGGCAACCGCTCCACCTGATCGATCACGAGAAATCTCACATCCCCATACATCCTTCTGACATAGAGGTCCGCATCCCGGTCGATCGTGATACAGAAGGCATCGACGCCCTGCATCCCCGCTTCTCTCAGTGCCATCTTCGTATCTTCGAGCGAGTAATCGTCCTTGTAGCGGTCGTCCAACGGGCGGCTGTCGCTGATGAGCACCAAGAGTCGTGTCCGTGCTTCACGCGCCAGGAGCTTCATCGTGGCATGACGGATCGCCGCGCCGTCGCGGTTCTGCTGCAACGGCGCCAGTCCACCCAAGCGATGGGCGGTGCGTCCGCCGATCGGATCGTCGAAATCCTTGATCACCAGGAAATCCACCTGCTCCTTGCCCTGGCCGGAATACGCAAAGATTCCATATTGGTCGCCGATGGCCCCGAGCGCTTCGCACAGCAAGACGAGCCCCTGCCGTTCAACGTCGATGACGCGCAGCCCCTGCCCGATCTGCCGGCTGGTAGACCCGCTGACGTCGACTAAAAACGCCACTGCCACGTTGCGCTCACGCTTCTCCCTGCGCACATAGATCCTGTCCGACGGATCAACCCCGGCACGGAGATCGACCACGCGTCGGACTGCGGCGTCCATGTCCAGTTCTTCGCCGTCCATCTGTCCGCTCGCCCGTCGCAAGCGGGGTGGCCGCAGCGATTCAAAGTACCGACGGAGGAGCCGCACGGTGCTGTGATAGCTCGAAAGCGTCTGTTCTGCGAATTCCGGAGAACCGTCCGGCGCCGGCCGTTCCACCAGCCGGCACCAACCGGCGCGGTAGTCCTGGAGGGTCCAATCCCACTCCGGGTACCGATAGGCCAGGCCTCCTTGCGTTAACTCCTCCGGCCGGCGTGCACGTGAGTCATCGAGAGCCAAGACTTCATCGACCACAGAAGGCTGCTTGCGTCCCGGCCCCAGCCCCTCATCGGAAGCCTCACATCCTCTTATCGTCCCGGCACGAGAAGGCGAAGCGCCCGGCGCGCCGGCGAGGCCAGCCCCGTGGTCCCCTGCAGGTGGCTGGACCGCTGGTCCACCGCGATCAATTTCCGCCGTCGGCTCTTTGATCAACTCCGGATTCATCGCGCCACGGTAGTCCCAGTTCGCTACGGGCCGATAGTCTCCGGTCACGTCGTCTGAGGCACGCGGCCCTGCAGCCACGCCTTGCGAGTCTGCGTGCTCATATTCTTCCCGCAGGCGCTCCGCCTTGCCGGCGATGAGCTCGTCCAATCGCACATACACACGATGCGCCAGGCGAATGGTATCCACCGCCGTGGCCGACTCGGAGAACACAGGTTGGCAGAGGGTCCACAGCTCTTCGACGATTTCGGTGATCGCCTCAGGAATCGAGACAGTCCCTGGTTCTGCCGTCGAGAGCAGTAGTAAGGAGTCCACCACCATTTCGCGAACAGTCAGGCCGTGTGTGATCGTGCGTGCTTGCACGGCATCGCGAGCCAACTGAGTGAGATCCCGACTCAGCCCCGGATACTCTCGACGCAGGCGCCACTCGACTCGGGCGTCTTCAAGGATGGTCCAGATGTCTTGGATCAGAGCAGGCCGGGCACACAAGGAAAAGACATCGGCCAAGGTTGCCGGTTGCTGTGTGAGAGCCTGTCGATCCCCGCGACTCAGCTCAGCGACCAGATCATGCAGCTCATAAAGCGGCAACGCGTAGGTACCAAACTCCAGGTGACCGGCCTCATGGGCGGTCATGGCCACATAGAGCCTGACATTCTCTTTGCAGGTCGGATATCGTCGGATTAAACTCGGCAACATGATCGTACGGCCGTCCGCGCTGACCGTGGGGCGAGTCGGCTGAGACGTAGCCTCCAGGTTGTCCGGCATCGCCTCAATCCTTACGTCGGTCCCGCACAGCGCTTGGGCAAACAGCGTAAGGGTGCGCGATACCTGCCTGAGCGGTACCCCGCTCAGCGCGTGTTCGATCGACGCGAGCGCCTTGTGCGTCTCGACAGCAAAAAAGGCGCGGCCGCCTTCGACGCTATACCCGAGGATTTCCATCCCGGTCTTGAACCACTCATCGAACTTCTCCGCTCCCCCTCCCTCGCACTCAAGGGGAGAAGTCCCCGCGCCGAGTAAGCCTAGAACCTCCGGACATCGACGAACGAAGGCCAGGGCCGCGTCAGCATCCCACTCCGTGACGAGCGTCCCGTAACGAACCACGCGGAGCTGCCAGTCACTATTGGGCAGCCGACGCAATAGTGAAGGGGCTTCCGTCAGGCAAGCAATGGCGGCTTCCGGGGAGCGCCTAGCCATCTCTGCGCCCATTTGCAACAGGGCGCCCCGCACCGTCACATCTTCGAGATCCACCAAGATCGACGGACTGGTCCGCAGGAATTCCAACGTTCCTAAGTAGTCAGGCTTGCCCAGACTATTGCTCGTAACGAGGTTCTTGCCGAAACTTATCCAGGAGCGGACGTGCTCGATCGGCAGGACGCGTGCCACCGCCGCCATCCGGCGGAGATACTCGATCGCCACAACATAGTCGACCTCCGTAAGCTCTAGGCCGACGTCAGCCCAGGCGGAGAGTTGGTCAACCGACAGAACGGGCATGGCTTCAGGAGCGACTCGCAGGAATTCGATGGCGACGTTCGGATCCGCCTCAGCCACTTCCAACGCGATTGTGAGCACGCGCGCCCGTGCGGACCCCGCTTCGATCAGTCCTAACAGGAGCGGGCTCTCTCTGAAGTATTTCAGCGCTGCTGCGCCGGAGGACTCGGTGATAGCCAACCCCACATCGAGCCAGGCTGCGGCAAGATCGAGCCCGATGCGCCGGTTAAGCTCCGGCAGAGCCTCTGTCGCCGCCCGTAAGGCTTTTGGCGAGACCTCTTCAAGTTCATCGAGCAAGAGAAGCAGGCGTTGGACTTGAGTTTCGCCGAGAGCATCCAATCCTCCTGCGAGATGGGCAACCGTAGCTGTGTCTAACTCTGTCCCCAGCCGGGCGACTAGCTTTTCTGTTGCGCGACTGCTACTCATAGGACGGATTTCCCGTTACGAAGCAATGGATTGTAAAGGACGAGTGCCGGCTTGTAAACTACGCGCCTACGCATAGCGAACGGGGATGCGCGAGTTCGAAGTTATGAGTCCTGAGTTTTGAGTTGAAAGGCGGAAAGGAATCAGACCCTCTGTACGGGGGGATTATGGACGAACCTAGCCAGACAAGTCTCGACAAGATGTGGAAATACGTGAAGGGGTTTGCCGAGAAAAGCGGCACGACCATGCACCCCAACCCGGCGGTGACCGAAGCAGTGGTCAAAGGGCTAGCTGCCCACGTCGATGAACTGGGGAAGCCGCTCTGTCCCTGCAACTTCTACAAAGACAAACACGCGGAGGCCAAGCTACGCCGCTGGATCTGCGCGTGCGACGAAATGCAGATCTACAAGTACTGCCACTGCCTCTTATTTGTGCGCGAAGATGGGCTGCCGATTACCGAGTACTTACCCGAAGGCCACGAAGGCCGGGAAGTCTACGGAGTGGTAACCGACCCGACCCCGGACAAGGGCCGGGCGCTGAAGCACAGAGCGCCACTACAGCCTTTGCCGGCGGGGCTCGAAGATAGCGGTGGCTAGAGAAGTCTCAGACCGCGAACGCAGCACAGGCGGAGGCGGCCAGATCGTATATCTGCCTCCTCACGAGCCCATGGGTTAGAATTCCGCTGACGTGCGAACGTGAAGAATAATTCTCCTGGCCGGTCGACAATCAGCGAGCAAGATAGTCCTCTGGCCGTTTGCAGGGGATAACGTGCGCAACCGCCCGAAAGTGAGAGTCGTAAGTCACGATCGCCTCACACTGATAAACGTAGGCCACGAGCGCATGAGGAAGGTCGCTGAGATCGCGCAACGCGCGGAACTTTCGGGCGTGCAGCCCTCGTTCGACACGAGAGACAAACGGCAAAATACGCAGTGGCTGGGAGAGGATCTGCTCGAGCGCCGACTTGCCAAACGCCGCCCCGGTCGGAAAGTCCGGCGCATTCTCGATGGCAAAGAGATAGACCTCGTGCAGTGCATAGAACGAGGTCGCACCGGACAGCGCACCGGCTTTGAGACGAGCCATAAAGGCCTTCGTCGCCGCTCCGCGATTTGGTTCGGCTGATTGGGTCAGCGTCCAAGCCAGCAGGAGAGACGTGTCGAGATAGAGCAACCTAACGAGTCCCGGTTCGCCGCTGGGTTGGTTTCTTGCGGAGGGCGCCTAGGGTTCCGTCGGAAGCCACAATGCGCCGGAGGCTTTCCTGCCGCGCGCGATGGAGGAGTCGGGAGAGGGATTTTCCTCGGATGTGCTGGGCAAAATCTTTCAGATCCATGCCGACATCAATACCAGACGCGCGGAATGCCGTCAACCACGCCGCGCCACCCACTGCCGGGCGCCGATTCGCCGATCCCGGGGGCTGTCGCCCTTTCGATCCCAAAGACCGGGGACAGGCACCCCTCGACCTTGCTCGGGGTCGATCTTGCCTTTGTCCCGAGCTTAGGCCGAGAGGAGCAGATCGAACGCTCGACAAGCTCGGGGAGCCAGTCCCCTCTCGTCTCATGTCAGCGCTTCACGCATCGCGTATCACGCTTCACAAGAGACACCTTATGATCTCCTGATACACATCTGCATTCATCAGACCGCGCACGCACCAGACGGGGGTCCTCTGGTCCTTACCGGCGCTGATCACGCCCTCGACGGCAGAGTGAAGAGCACCATCCACGCATTGGTGGCTGGAGCGACTGCAACCGTCGACGCCGACCAATAGCCGACCGACTGGACGCCGGTAAAGACCGGAGCCGGGACGAAGGGAGCCGTTAAGGACGGGGCTTGGACGCTCTTCAATTCGATGACCGACGCCAGCCGCCAGCCCATCCGCCCGCCGATGCCGGTGTTTTGGGAAAGAGGCGATCTCTCTACGATCAGCCGGTGCATATAGAAACCTCTGCGGTATCAAGGTACAATCGGCGTCACAGCCGCTCGTGCAGGAGGTGTACAAACATGAAAGAAACTCTGGTAATGGAACTCCTGAAGCTGAGCCCCGCGGAACGCATCCAGCTTGCTGATGACCTCTGGGACAGCGTCGCGGCGCAACCGGAAAGTCTCCCGCCGTTATCGGACGACCAGCGCAGAGAAATCGAGCGTCGCATCGCTGAGCACACGCGCGATCCGAGCACGGCTCTCACGTGGGAGGACGTGCGCGCGCGGCTGTGGTCCCGTTTGGGATGACGCGGCGCATCCTCTTCAGGCCCGAGGCCGAAACTGAATTGGCTGAAGCG
>CAZZPI010000097.1:0-7904 GCA_964655865.1 uncultured Nitrospiraceae bacterium | reverse complement strand
TCCCGGGGCTCTACGTCGGCGGGGAGGCCGTGTCCGACTGGGACGTGCTCAAACGGGCCTCCCAGCGCGATCGACATTTCGCGGTGAAGCCCTCGGGGTTTTCTGAGTTGGCTTGGGGAAGCCGCGGCGTCTCTGTCGGGCATGATCTACCTCAAACGGAATGGGCGGCGGCGATCGACCGCGCGCTGGCTGCGTTCTCCGCCACCCCCTACATTCTTCAGGAATTCCATAAGGGGCGCCAATTTGAAGTCACTTACTGGGATGAGGCGGCGGACGACCTAGTGCCGATGCCGGGCCGGACGAGGCTCTCGCCCTATTACTTTGTAGTCAACGACCGAGCGGAGCTTGGCGGGATTCTGGCCACGGTGTGTCCCGCGGACAAGAAGATTCTCCACGGCATGAGAGACGCGATCATGGCGCCGTGCGCCCTCGCGCCGCGGGACAGCGCGGCGCGAGTTCTGAGTCCTGAGTCATGAGTTCTGAGTTTTCTGCCAAGACAGCGGAAACCGGAAATCATCACTCAGCACTCAGAACTCACGACTCAGAACTATGGGCCTGATCTTCTACCACGTCCGTTGGTGCCCCGAATGCGCGGTGGTGCGTGACAAGCTCGAGGCGCTCAAGGTGCCGTACGAAGACGTCGTGGTCCCGGACATCCGGATGTTTCGCAAGCAGGTGTACGAAGTGTCGGGCCAATACTACGTGCCGGTCGTGAAAGACGACGACCTCGTGTTGACGGAAATAAGGGACATCCTCGCTTACCTGGACGATCGCTACGGGAAAGGCGGATCCGGACCTGAGGCGAAGGCCAGTTTCGCGTCCCGCATTCATAGGTCCCCCGAGACGCCGGGTGAGGATGACCGGTTCCCCTCGTGTCGCCGGACATAACCAGAAGGACAATCGCATGGAAGATTGGAAGCAGACGTTGGCGCAGAGCGTGGTGAAAGCCAAGGAGCTGGCCGCGCACCTCGGCGTCGATGAGAAAGAGATCGAGGCCGTCGTGGGCCCCTACCCGATGCGGATCACCCCGACCGTGATGGCCACGATCAAAGCGAAGGGCGACGCCATCTGGAAGCAGGTGGTCCCGGACCCGGCCGAGATCGAAGACTTCGACGCGCCCGACGATCCGCTGGAAGAAGACCTCATGAGCCCGGTACCGCACCTGGTGCATCGCTACCCCGACCGCGTGTTGTTGATGGTCACGAACCAATGCCCGATCTACTGCCGCTTCTGCACCAGGAAGCGACTGGTAGGTAAGCCCGGCTTCCTCAAGAAGGGGGAATTGGACCAGGCGATCGAGTACCTTCGGGCGCACCAGGAAGTGCGCGACGTAATCCTTTCCGGCGGCGACCCCCTGCTCCTGCCCGACCATATGCTCGAACGTATCCTCAAAGCGCTCCGGACGATTCCGCATCTCGAGCTGATCCGGATCGGGTCTCGCGTACCGGGTACGCTCCCGCAGCGCATCACGCCGAAGCTGTGCGAGATCATCAAGAAGTACCATCCCATCTACATGAACCTGCACTTCAACCATCCGGACGAGCTGACCCCGGAGGTCAAGGCGGCCTGCGGCATGCTGGCGGACGCAGGGGTGCCGCTAGGCGCGCAGACGGTGTTACTGAAAGGCGTGAACGACGATCCTGAAATCATGAAACGACTCGTTCACCAACTTTTGCTCGCACGCGTCAAGCCTTACTATCTGTACCAGGCCGACCTTACCAAGGGGACCAACCACTTCAGAACGACCGTCGAGACGGGGTTGCAGATCATCAAGGCGCTGCAGGGCCATACCAGCGGGATGGCGGTCCCTCACTTCGTGATCGACGCGCCGGGCGGAGGTGGAAAGATCCCGTTGTTGCCGGACGACTACCTTGTCCACCTCGATGAGGACGGGGTCGTCCTTCGGAACTACGAGAACAAGATGTTCCACTATCCGCAACCATCCTTCACCCCGGCTCTCTCGTCCGATGGAAATGGCAGCGCAAGAGGGAAGGGACGCGAGTTGCCGATGGTCGGGACACGATCGTCTTACGAGAGCACCGCGGAAGCGTTCGCCGCGTGCGGGGATACCTATCCAGACAGGGACGGCTATGCCGCGTGGGGGAATAGCTGCGGCGGAGACATGGACGACCTGTGAAACGGACCAGAGCAGAGGGAATCCTCCCCTACCAACAGATCCGCGCGCTCATCTCCGCCCGGGTCATTCAGGCGGATACCCCGATCGAAGATCGGCAGATCCAACCCGCCAGTCTGGACCTGCGCCTGGGTCGCAAAGCCTATCGCCTGATCAGCAGCTTCCTGCCGGAGTTGACGCCCATTTCCAGCCGCCTCAACGTGCTCGACTTTTATCAATCAGATCTCGTCATGTACGAAATGGATCTGACCGGCGGCGCCTTCTTGGAGAAAGGCCACGTCTACCTCGTCCCGCTGCTGGAGAGCGTGGCATTGCCGCGCACGCTCAGGGCAAGGGCCAATCCGAAAAGCACGACCGGCCGGCTAGACGTGTTTACGCGCGTTGTGACAGACCTCAACACGGGCTTCGACGAGATCAGACCCGGCTATCACGGACCGCTCTTCCTGGAGATCGTCCCGCGGTCCTTCGCCATCAAGGTCAAGACCGGTTACTCGCTGAACCAACTCCGATTCATCCGCGGCACCGCAACCGTGTCCGACGAGGCGCTGGCCAAGCTCCACAAGCGGGAGCCGCTCCTATATCACAATCATGTCGGCGACCGGCCGTCCCCTTCACGAGACTTTCGGACGGATCGCGGCTTGTTTCTTCGGATCGACCTGAAAGGAGTGGAGCGCGCCGAAAAGACCATCATCGGCTACCGGGCCAAGAAGAACAGCCACGTCATCGATCTGTCGCGCATCGGCTATTATGCGGCCATGGACTTCTGGGAGCCGCTCTATCGCCATGCCAACGACAGTCTCTTGCTCGAGCCTGAGGAGTTTTACATCCTCGCCTCAAAGGAACGAATTCGCGTCCCGCCCGGATTTGCCGCCGAGATGGTCGCCTATGAAGCCGCCTGCGGCGAAGTCCGCACGCACTACGCCGGGTTTTTCGATCCCGGTTTCGGTTACGGCGCGCAGGGCGAGATCAAAGGGACTCAAGTCGTACTGGAGGTCCGTCCGCACGACGTCCCCTTTCTGATTCACGATGGACAAACCTTCTTCAAAGTCGTATATGACCGGATGGCCGAACTGCCGAGCCAGGTCTACGGCGTCGCGCTCGGCTCGTCTTATCAACGTCAGGGCTTGACGCTGAGCAAGCATTTCAAGACGTGAGTAAGAGCTAATAGCGAATAGCCAATAGCCGATAGCTTTATGAGAACACCAGCACGGATTGACCATATGCAATCTGCGAATGGCAATTCGCTATTTGCTATCAGCTATCAGCTATCAGCTCTTTGAGCGACGCCATGCCTCCCACCGATCTCCCGCCCCTCTCAGGCAATCCGACAAGTCCACCGCGGCGCGATGCCGATCACGAGAATGCAGGCGACAGGCACACGAGCGTCGCCGGGTTGATGGCCGGCACCGCGCTGATGTTCATCGGTTTCCTGAACATCTTCCTGTCGATCAGCGGGGGCTTCGAGATCAACGTTGTGCCCTTTCTCATCTACTTCGGCGGGCTCGCCGTGTGGGCGAACTCGGTCATCGAGAACCCCACGCTTCGTTACAGCATCATCGCGACGGCGGTTCTGCTGGCCTTGGTTTTCTTCCACTTTGGCGAGGTGCTGTTCTGGCACAAGCAAGTGGTGTTTTGGGTCACCATCGCGATGGTCGTGTACTTCATGTTCAAGACCTCCACGCCATCCCGCCGCTGATACTTCCGCGATGACGATCAGCGTCGTCATTCCCGTGTTGAACGAAGAGCAGACCCTTCCCCGTACGCTCCCCCATACCCTCGATCTCGGATTCGACGAGATCATCGTCGTCGACGGCGGCAGCACGGATCGCACGCGGGAAATCGTGACCGCGTTGGGCGCGACGGCTCGATGCTGCTCGCCGCAGGCGCGTGACGCGCCCCCACCCTTACCCTCCCCCAACTTGGGTGAGAGTAAGGGTGGGGGCGTCACTCGTCACCCGTCACCTGTCGCTCTTCTGACCTCTCTGCCCGGTCGCGCCAGGCAGATGAACCAGGGCGCGAGCGCCGTCTCAAGCGACGTACTCCTGTTCCTGCATGCAGACACGCGACTCCCCGATGACGCAAAGCGAGCCATTCAGAACGCGTTGGCGGACCCTTCATGCATAGGAGGACGCTTTGACGTGCAGTTCGACAGGCGTTCTGTCTGGGGCTCGATGATCAGCAGACTGATGAATCTCCGCTCCCGCCATTCCGGCATTGCGACCGGAGACCAGGCTATCTTCGTCCGAACCGAGGTGTTTCGCCGGCTCGGCGGGTACGAGGAGATCCCGGTCATGGAGGACATTGCATTCACGCGCCGGTTGAAGCGGGTGGGCCGGCTCGCTTCTCTGCGCGCCAAAGTCACGACGTCGTACCGGCGCTGGGAACGCCGCGGACCGGTGCGAACAATTCTGTTAATGTGGATGCTGCGCTTGCTCTACTGGTTCGGCGTCAGTCCGACGCGGCTCGCGCGGTTCTATGCGACCGTGCGTGAGTAGGCGAGGGGGAGAAATTATGAATTCTGAATTCTGAATTCTGAATTTATGGGTCAACAACCTATCACGCGCAATCTATCACCCGTCACACGCGCCGACGGCGCGCTGGTCATTTTCGCCAAGGCTCCCGTCCCCGGCCAGGTGAAAACCCGGCTTTGCCCTCCCCTCACGCCGGACGAAGCAGCCACGCTGCACGGCAGTTTCGTGTTGGACATGCTCGAACGCACCAAGCTCGCCGTTAGACAGTTCCGCCTGCCGCTGGATCGCATTTTGGCCTGTGCACCCGACTCCAAGCAGGTGTTCTTCAAGATCATGGAAGAGCGGCACGGCGTAAGCCTGATCGATCAAGCGGGAGAGGACCTCGGCGCGCGGATGCACCGGGCATTCACCGAGATGTTCGTGCGAGACTACCGCCAGGTGCTCATCATCGGAACGGATGCGCCATCCTTGCCGCTCGCCTACTACCAGCAGGCCGTCGTAGCCCTCAAGGACCATGAGCTCGTGCTCGGCCCCGCGCAAGACGGGGGCTATTACCTGATCGGTCTCACGCGCACGGTGCCCGAACTCTTCTCTGAAATTCCTTGGTCGACCGACCAAGTATTGATCCAAACCAGGGGCAAAGCCGAGCGGCTTCGTCTTAAGACCGCGTATCTTCCACCGTGGCGCGACATCGATACCATTCAGGACTTGCAGGCCTTGATCGAAGAGAGCCGCCAGGATATGAAACAACCCAAACAACAGCGGGTCTTTACCACGCGCACAGCCGGGGCGCTGGATCTGATCGCCAAACGACTGAAAACGCGTCACGGCTAACCAAAGGACGTTGCCATGAACAAAGTAGCGTTGATCACAGGCGGTGCCAAAGGGATTGGGCGGGCCATTGCCCTGGAGCTGGCCGGTCAGAAGTGGTCCGTTGGGATTTGTTACCGAACGAGCGAGACGGACGCCGAGAAGACCAAGGCCGCGATTATTGACAAGGGCGGCCAGGCGCTGGCCGTGCGCTGTGATGTGTCGGACCCGACGGCGGCCAAGCATCTTGTCACCCAGGTCGAACAGCACTGGGGACGGATCGACGCGCTGGTCAACTGCGCCGGACCCTATCACCGCGTGAACCTGTTAGAGGAAACGGTCGCAGGATGGAACGAAATGTTCGACGCGAATCTGCATCCGATCTTTTATCTGGCCCAGGCCGTCGCCCCTGGCATGAAGGCTTGCAAGTCAGGCCGCATCATCAACTTCAGCATGGCCAACGCGGATCAGATGGTCGCCCAGCCGGACGTGACCGCGCACTACATCGCCAAGGCAGGAGTCTTGATCCTGACGCGCACCCTGGCAAAGCTGCTGGCTCCGCACGGGATCACAGTGAACGCCATCTCGCCTGGGTTCATCGACTCCGGCAGCGCGCCACCCGAAGAACTCGCCGGTGTGACCAAGCGCATCCCGGCCGGTTACGTCGGCAAGGTCGAGGACATCGTCGCAGCCGTGCGCTTTCTCCTGTCTGACGACGCGCGGTACGTGAACGGGGCGAATCTTCAGATCGGCGGGGGATGGGGAATATAACGCGCTGGGGCAGCGCGAATGATGAATTATGAATTAGGAATTTTGAATTGGTGGACGTGCGCAGGTGAGGCCAACGCACGTGCCCCCCGTTGGTGAGGTAGAAATCTAGAAATTCGGAATGTCCCTATTCCGTCCCTCCGCCGAACGCCGCACGTAACCGGCCGCCGAGGAGCGACGCGACGAGGGCACCCGCAAGCGCAGCTTGCGGGCGGTCCGGTTGACGCGCAGGTTAGCGTGCATGTTACGCCGCGACGGCGACAAACGAGGACGGCGACACTAGCTCCACTCCGCTAGCCTCAAGGACGGCCGAACGGCGAGATAGCATGGTTCGCTTGTCCACGGTGATGAGGTAGCGGACGCGGGTACGCGCCGCGACGAACACGTGCCACGCATCCTGCTCGTCGGGAAGAGCGGCGCGGAGGGCCAGCCAGAGCCGGTGGCGCGGGTTCGCTACGCCGAAACCGCCGGGCCCCATTTGGGTGATGCCTCCTACGGTAGCCTTCGGCACCGACGCGAACTGCTTTAGCAGTTCTACGTGTGGGCCTCGATAATCTGCCGGAATCTCAGCGAGCTCTTCCTCAACCACCGGTGAGCAACTCAACTGGAGGTCCCCACGCTGATAGCGTCCGAAGATGTCTGTTAGGGCCTGGAGCTCGGCAGCGTCAATGTCGTTCTTGATCAGGGCGCTGATCAGACACGTATCGACGTAAGCTCGAGGAGTGGTTGTCATATGCACGCTAACTCGTAAGTTTGCTGCAACCTACCCGTGCAGCATATCGCGGTAGCCAGAGCACTCTAGTGGAAGGAGAGTCGACTTGAATATCCGACACTTGTTCACTATCTCTTCCTGTTCCACCGACGGGATAGACTGCGAATCCTGCAGTCTATCCAGCTAACAGCCCGCAGTATATCCCGGCTGATCGGGCAAAGTCAGGGAGGGTTTATAGCGCGGGTACTATGTCCTCATTGCGCGCGCCCTCTCACCAGCCACCGCGGTCTCGCTAAGACACAAGCTTGTTCCAGGTGAGCACTCTCTGAGTTACGGAGTGGATTCACGGCGAGGGGAGCCCTGAAGCGCTCCCCTCGCCGCCCACTTTTCTCCTCCCACGGAGCCGCTGCGCTGAGAAGTCGAGGGCGGTGGTGAGGGTCTCACTGCGCGCATCCACCGACTTGGTTGGATTTCCACACCACTGCAAAATAGGCAGGACACCCGCTGTTGGTCCTACTGCGGCCGTCGAGCGAGCACCGCCCATAATTTAGCAATGTGATTGATTCTTGTGTGCGGGCTCCGGGAGCAAAGGACGAACCGCGGGTGTCCTGCCGCCCTACGTCCCAAACGCCCTCTTCAGCAGCGGCTCCATCTCCCCCTTCTTTTCCATTGGCTCGAGGATATCGGTGTCGCCGTAGAATTGGCCGTCGATAAACACCTTCGGGAGAGTCGGCCAGTTGGTCATCTTGGTGAGCGTTTCACGCTTGGCGGGATTGGGCAGCACGTCGATCACTTCATACGGATAGCCGTATTTGTCGAAGAACAGCATGGTTTCGCGGGTGAACCCGCACATCGGCATGGTCTTGGTACCCTTGCCGTAGATCAAAATTTTGTGTGCTTTAATTTCGCGCTGGATTTCCTCTTCGATTGGGTCGCCCATAGCTCCGGCCTCCTCTAGCCCGCATTATTCACGAAGGCTTCTACTGCAACCGCCGACACGCCGCTCCGA
>CAZZPI010000096.1:0-8106 GCA_964655865.1 uncultured Nitrospiraceae bacterium | reverse complement strand
TCGCATGACCGGTGTCAGCCCCGGGGATGAGCTCAAGTTCTCGCTGCGTCTCTAAGGTGCAGCAGTAGAGGGAAGCCGCCCTTCCGTGTAGCTCGGCTGATCTCGGGTTCCTGCAGAGGACCGACATCGGCGGCGAAGTAGAGGACGCGGTCGCGGGGAGCAATCAAGGACGTGAGATGAATGAGTGTCGGCAAGCGTTGGAGGGATTGATTGATGGAAGGATTCCGACCGGTCGCACGCGTCGAGGAGATTGCTCCGGGGCAGGCTAAGGTGGTGACGATCGACGGCCGCTCGATCGCGCTGTTCAACATCGAAGGAACGTTTTACGCCATCTATAATGTGTGTCCGCACGAGGGGGGACCGCTGAACGAAGGGCGCGTCAAAGGATTCGTCGTCTCGTGCCCCTGGCATGACCTCGCCTTCGACATCCGCAACGGGCAAGGCACCGATGGGGGTGGATATTGCGTGGGCAGCTATGAGGTCCGTGTCCAAGATGATCAAATCTTGATAGGCGGACGACGTAAAGTCTAACCTCTAGGAGATGAGTAAGTCGGCCGCATGTCAATGATGCACGCACCCGAGTCGGAAAAGCAGGCGGAAGATTCTGACCAGGGAATCACAACTTTGTCGGCGCAGCTGGGCGTCCCGCTGCAAATTCATCTGTGGGAGGACCGAACCCGCGGCGAGCAATGGGTGCCTATGTATGAGGCGACCGCGGTGGTGCTGACCGGGGATGACTTCCTGCGGATCGCGAGCAACAACGCGGTGGACAGCGGACGGCGGACGTTCGAGTTTCAGCCCGTCTCGGTAGGGGAGCATCGCCTCGTGTTTGAAAAGCGCATGGGGTGGAAGTTCACCGCGGAGGACCGTCGTGTCTTCCGGATCCTCGTCTCGGACGGAAGTACGGTCGGCGAGGTTCCCTGATGCCCGACATCGGATTCGTCAACGGACGCTTCACGTCGCTGGCCGACGCCGTCGTGTCTGTGGAGGATCGCGGCTTCCAATTCGGAGACGGCGTCTACGAGGTCATCCGCACGTACGGCGGCCGACCTTTCCAACTCGAAGCCCACCTGGCACGGCTCGAACGGAGCGCCGCGGCGCTCCGGCTGCCGGTTCCCCATCCGCGGCATCGGTGGACGGCCTGGGTGATGGAAGGGCTCGCGCGGGCCAGCTATCCCGAGAGCAAAATCTACATTCAAATTACGCGAGGGCCCGCACCGAGAGACCACACCTATCCGCCCGCCGGGACTCCCACAGTCGTGATGACGATCCGAGCGTTGCCTCCGTTCCCGGATGACCTTCGATCGCAGGGCGTCTCAGCGATCACGGTCGAAGATATTCGGTGGGGTCGATGCGATATTAAGAGCGTGAACCTGTTGGCCAACGTGCTGGCGCGCCAGCAGGCGAAAGAAGCGGGTGTCTTCGAGGCGATTTGTATAAAGGACGGCATGGTGACCGAAGGGGCCGTGAGTAACGTCATGGTGGTTCATCATGGAACTCTCCTCACCGCACCGGAAGGTGAGCGAATTCTCTCAGGGGTCACGCGGACGATCGTCCTGGATCTCGCCCGGCGAGAGGGCCTTGCCGTGCACGAGCGGTTCGTGCCTCGCGCCGACCTGGACTCGGCCGATGAGGTCTTGCTGACGGGCACGACGGTCGAAGTGCTCTCCGTTGTGCGCCTCGACGGGAAACCGATCGGATCAGGGCGACCGGGTCCAGTGGGCGAACGCTTAGCCCGTCAGTTCAGCTTGTTGACCCGTTGAACCCCTTGCGTTGGAGCCGGACCGCGTGGTAATTTCCTGTTCGCGAAGTGGGCGTCGGCCCACTTTTTTGTTTGGGCTCCTGCGAACGGCCCACCGTTTGTCAGGGGTGAGGGATCCGTGAGCGAGTCCCAGCGTGTTGCGGAGCGTGTCCGCCATGTGGCCACGCCGATCCTTTGGGCTCTCGGACTTGAGTTGGTGGAAGTTGTCTGCGTGGGCCGGGGGCCTCGGACCGTCGTTCGGGTCTTCATCGACAAGCCCGGTGGCGTCTCCCTAGACGATTGTGAGCGGGCGCACCAGTCTCTGGGGCCGGCGCTGGATGTTGCCGACCCCATTCCCCACTCGTACACGTTGGAAGTGTCTTCCCCCGGCCTCGACCGGCCGCTCAAGACGAGCCAGGACTTTCAGCGAGCGATCGGCAAGCGCGTGACCGTCAAATTGCGGCGTCCGGTGGGGGAGCGATGGCGGGTCGCCGGCCAGATTCTGGCCGTCGAGCCGGACGCAGTGCTGCTGGCTACCGAAGCGGCCGCGCCGAACGCGACCACTAGGCTGGCGTGGACCGATGTGGTCGAAGGAAAACTCGACATCGCATTCTGATCCCGTCCCGACTGCCTCGCATGGCGACCGGGACTCAACCTTAGCCGAGCGAGGATAGGCGTTATGAATCGTGAGCTGATTGCCGTCATCGACGAGATCGGGCGTCAGAAAGGGATCGAAAAAACCCGGGTCATCGGGGCGGTGGAGACGGCCCTCCAGACCGCGGCGAAGAAGCGTTTCGGGCAGGGAGAAAACATTCGTGTCGAAATCGATCCCAAGTCCGGCGAGATCTCGGTCATCTCCATCAAGACGATCGTCGAAACCGTGACGAATCCCAAGGCCGAAGTCTCCCTGGCTGAGGCTCGCAAGATCGACGAGGGGGCCGAGATCGGCGACGAAATCGGCGCGCTGATCGAGATGGACGAGCTTGGTCGGATTGCGGCCCAGACCGCAAAGCAGGTGATCTTTCAAAAAGTGCGGGAGGCGGAGTGGGAAGCGGTTCAGAAAGAATACTCCACGCGGGTGGGAGACCTCGTGAACGGCATCATCCTCGGCATGGAGCGACGCAATTTCCTCGTGGATTTAGGCAAGACGGAAGCGGTATTGCCGATCCAGGAGCAGATCCCGCGCGAGACCTATCGACGCGGGGATCGGATCAAGGCCATGCTGTTGGAAGTGCGACGAACCCCCAAGGACGTCCAGGTCATCCTCTCGCGAAGCCATCCGCAGTTCGTCGCGAAGTTGTTCGAACTCGAGGTGCCGGAGGTCTCCGAGAAGATCGTCGAGATCAAGTCGATCGTCCGAGAGCCGGGCGACCGGACCAAGATCGCGGTGACCTCGCGGGATAAAGCCGTCGATCCTGTCGGTGCCTGCGTGGGCATCAAGGGTTCCCGCGTTCAGGCGGTGGTGCGGGAACTACGGGGCGAGAAAATCGACATCATCACGTGGACACAGGACCCGCGCGTCTTCATCGCGGCCGCATTGAACCCCGCCACGATCGAAAAGGTAGGCATCGACGAAGAAAAGAAATCCGCGCTGGTCGTGGTGGCGGATTCTCAGCTCTCTCTCGCCATCGGCAAGAACGGACAGAACGTGCGCTTGGCAGCGCGGCTCACCGGATGGAAGATCGATATCATCAGCGCCACCGAGTACGAAAAAGAGAAGGCCGAGCGGGATAAGGAAATCAAGGCGGCGCTGGCGGAAGAGGCCGAAGCACAACGGCTTCAAGAAGAAGCACGGAAGCAGGAGTCGGGTGACACCAACGAGACGGAGGGGGCGACCGCCTAAGAAACCGGCTGGAGTCCGGAACATAAGGTCACGATGCGAGTCTACGAATTGGCTAAAAAACTGGGGATGGAAAACAAGGATCTCATCCCCGAGCTCAAACGCATGGGCATCGCGGTGGCGTCCCACAGCAGTGCGTTGGATGAATCCGTAGCCCAACATGCCATGGAGAAGCTTTCCCAGAAGCTTCGGTCGAGTCAGAAAGACTCCGGCGCCGGACCAGAAGCCCATGGCGAGGGTGTGCCCCGCAAGGCCAGGGCCGGCAAAGAGACGGCCACGCACGCGGCCGACCACGGGGCGGCCAGGTCGATCTCAGGGAAGGGGACGTCGCTCGCGGGGGAGGAGCCTGCAAAGCCGGACAAGCGGCGCATTCTCATCAAACGCAAGCGAGAGGAAGGTGTCGTTGAACCCGTGGTCGCCCATGTCGCCCCTGTCGAGCCGATGCCTCCCGTAGTGAGCAGCCCTCCGGCGCCGCCGGCACACGTCGCGCCGCCGATCGTCGAAGAGATGCCTGCGGCTCCTCGGATCGAAGCCCCTCCGCATGTGGAGGCGAAGCCGGAAGCTCCGGTCAGGCCCGCGCCGGTCGAGAGCCCCAAGCCCGGTCCGGGACCCGCATCGACTGCGAGCCTGGTCGTCGAACCGGTCTCGCCACTCGCAAAAAAGAAGGGCTTCTCTTTTGATGAGCTCGAGGCGGAAAGTGCAGCCGCCCGTGAGAAACAGCGGAAGGCAAGACGGCCCGGCAGGGTCAGGGAGGAGGAGGATTCGCGGTTCCGTGAGGATGCGGCCCGATGGGACGACCTGCGCGCGATTCCGGTCCAGCGGAGGGAAGATCGATCCAAGCACGTTCACCACAGTTTACCCTCTGAAATCACCAAGCCGAGAAAAAAGAGCGTGAAACTGGGGGTCGGGTTGACCGTGAAAGAGTTCTCGGAATTGGTGGGGCAGCGTCCGGCTGAGATCGTGAGGAAGCTCATGGAGATGGGTCAGATGGTCACGTTCAACCAACCGATCAACCTCGAGGCGGCGTCCCTCCTCGCCGATGAGTTGGGCGTGAAAGTCGAAGTGTCTGCCGAAAAAGTCGGCGAAGCGCTTCTTCAGGAAGTCGTGGAGGAAGGTGCCGAGGGTCCCTTCCTACTCAGGCCGCCCGTCGTCACGATCATGGGGCACGTCGACCACGGCAAGACGTCCTTGCTCGATGCGATCAGGCAGACCAAGGTCGCCGAAGGCGAGGCCGGCGGGATAACCCAACACATCGGCGCGTACACCGTGGAAGTGCGCGGCAAGCAGGTCACCTTCCTCGACACACCGGGCCACGAGGCCTTTACCGCAATGAGGGCACGCGGGGCGAAAGTCACGGATATCGTCGTGCTCGTCGTGGCTGCGGACGACGGGATCATGCCGCAGACCGTCGAGGCCATCCACCACGCTAAGGCCGCACAGGTGCCGTTGGTCGTGGCGATCAACAAGGTCGACAAGTCGGGGGCCAACCCCGACCGGGTCCGCAACGCGTTATCCGAGCACGGCCTTATCCCCGAAGCCTGGGGAGGCGAGACCATCATGGTCGAGGTCTCCGCCAAGCAGAAGATGGGTCTCGAAACCTTGCTCGAAATGATCTTGCTGCAGGCGGAAGTGCTGGAGCTGAAAGCCGATCCGACGCGCAGCGCCAAGGCCACGGTGATAGAAGCCAGGCTGGAGCGGGGCCGCGGCCCGGTGGCGACGGTGCTGGTCCAAAACGGCACATTACGGGTGGGCGACGCGTACGTGGTGGGCACCTTCAGCGGTCGCGTCCGGGCGCTGATTTCAGATAGAGGGACCAAAGTGTCCGAAGCCGGTCCGTCGGTGCCCGTCGAAGTGATCGGGCTCCCCGGTGTGCCCTCGGCGGGCGACGCCTTCGTCGTCGTCAAGGATGAGCGGGTCGCGAAGGAAATCGCCGAAGAACGGGCGCGCAAGCAGCGCGCCGCCGAACTGGCGGGGTCGGCCAAGGTCTCGCTGGACGATCTGTACGCGAAAATCCAGGAGGGGGACGTCAAGGAGCTCGCCATCGTGATCAAGGCCGACGTCCAGGGATCGGCCGAGGCGCTCGCGGGCGCCATCGAAAAACTGCCGACCAGTCTGGTCAAACTGCGCGTCATCCACAGCGGCGTGGGAGGGATCACGGAAACCGACGTGCTCCTGGCGGCCGCCTCGAAGGCTATCGTCATCGGCTTCAACGTTCGCCCCGAGCCGAAAGCGGCCTCGCTCGCGGAGCACGAGGGCGTTGACATCCGACTGTACAACATCATCTACGAGGCCATGGCCGACATCAAGGCAGCGATGGAGGGGCTGCTGGAACCCACACTCAAGGAGCGTGTCCTGGGCCGCGCGGAAGTCCGGCAGTTGTTCAACATTCCCAAGGCTGGGCTGGTCGCCGGCTGTTACGTGTTGGACGGCACCATCACCAGAGCCAGCGCGGGTGTCCGTGTCGTGCGCGACCATGTGACCGTCTACGAGGGCAGGCTGGCCTCCTTGCGTCGCTTCAAGGACGACGTGCGGGAGGTGCAGCAGGGCTACGAGTGCGGCTTGAGCGTCGAGAATTTCAACGATCTCAAGGTCGGCGACGTGATCGAGGCGTACGTTCACGACAAGGTGGCGGTGCGGCTCTGAGGCGAGGGCTTGTGCCAGATAGCAACGGGGGCCGGCATGATCGTGGGCCTCTGTACCGTTGAGCTCTTCATCCCCAACGGTCATTCGCTCAAGGGGAAACGGCAGGTTCTCCTGAGCGTGAAGGATCGGTTGCGCGACAAGTTCAACGTGTCGGTTGCGGAGGTGGGCGAGCAGGACTTGTGGCAGAAGGCGGTGTTGGGAATCGCCTGCGTTGCCAACGATAGGACCTACGTCAATCGGGTGCTCGATCAGGCGCTCAATTTGATCGGACGTGAGCCGGCGATGGAAGTCGTGCGGTCGCAGATCGAGTGGCTATGAAGACGGCCTACAAGCGGACCGATCGCGTCGCCGACCAGATTCGTATGGAAGTCGCCGACATCCTGATGCGGAAAACGAAGGACCCGCGGGTTCATGACGTCACAGTAACGGACGTGGAGCTCACAAACGATCTGCGGATCGCCCGGATCTATGTCACGACGCTCGTAGATGCGGAAGCGGAGCGCGACGTGTTCGCCGGTCTGGCCAAAGCCGCTGGATACATCCGCGGGGAGCTCGGCCGTCGGTTGACCCTTCGCTACACGCCCGAGCTGGAGTTCTATAAGGACGAGAGCGGTCCACGCGGCGACCGCATCTTGAGTCTCCTCGACAGCCTGGGCCGCTCCGGCGGTGCAGTGCGAAACAAATCCGCATTCGAACTAGAGGCGGAGCAGCGCGAGCGGCAGAAAGGGAGCGCCTCGTCATGACGACCATCGCCCTTGCCGCCCGTGACGGAGTCCTCAACGTGAGGAAGCCGGCCGGCTGGACGTCGCATGACGTGGTGGCAAGAATTCGAGGCTTTCTCGGCAGCGCCAAGGTTGGCCATGCGGGCACGTTGGATCCGGCGGCCACGGGGGTACTGCCGATTCTCGTGGGGCGCGGGACGAGAATCGCCGAATTCTTGGTCGATTGGGACAAAGAGTATCGAGCCGTGCTCCGCTTGGGTGAAAGAACGGACACGCTGGATGCGACCGGACGGATCCTTGAGCGACGCAGCAGCGCAGGATTGACAGAGGAACGGATTCTGGCAGCAGTCGGGCGATTTCGTGGGGCCATCAGCCAGATTCCGCCGATGTTCTCGGCCGTCAAAGTCGGAGGAGTCCCCCTCTATAAGACTGCGCGCGCCGGCCGGATCGTCGACCGGGAGCCCCGCCTGGTGACGATCCATGAACTGGACGTGCTGTCGGTCCGTGGCTGCGATGTCGAGCTCCGGGTCGTGTGTTCGAAGGGGACGTACGTGCGCAGTCTGTGCGCCGATATCGGTGACGCGCTCGATGTCGGTGGGCATCTCTTGGCCTTGGAACGACGACGGGTCGGACCGCTGCTGGTGGACGATGCGCTCTCACCGGAAGAAGTCTCTTCCGGGGTTGCGATCGGAGATTTGGGAGCCGCCTGGTTGTCGATCGACCAGGCGTTGTGTCATCTTGCCGCCGCCACCGTCGACGATAACGCTGCGGCTCGAGTACGGCACGGTGCCGCGATCCCTTTGCACGCCGTGAAGAAATGGGCCGCGCCGGCGGTGGCCGAGCAGGAGCATGGTCGGGTGCTTAGGATCAAGGAGCAGTCAGGCCTGCTGCTGGGCCTTGGTCGGATCCGTTCGCGGGGAGGGATGTGCCCGCACGAGGGCGGCGGGGACACGATTCTTGTCGACAAAGTTCTCGTGGACGTGGAGTGAGGCGAAAGGGTATCGGACTTATTTGGAGGGAGGAGTAGGAATCATGGCGTTGGCGAAAGAGACGAAAAGAGCGTTGATCCAGCAGCATCGCCGGCAGGAGATGGATTCGGGCTCGCCGGAAGTTCAGATCGCGGTGCTCACGAACCGCATCGCGTACCTCACGGAGCATTT
>CAZZPI010000095.1:7736-8117 GCA_964655865.1 uncultured Nitrospiraceae bacterium | reverse complement strand
TCGAGGGCTCGCTGGTCGTGAAGCACCGTCTCGTACTCGGCGACCCGAACGGCGACGGGGAGGGTGGGGAAGTCCATTCGCTTGAAGCACCCGAGATCACTCGGCTCCAGGAGGCCTATCTCCGGAAGGTTGTCGAGACCCTCAACGACCTCGACAACGTGCTCTACGAAATCACGAACGAGACCGCGATCTATTCCAAGGACTGGCAGTACCACATGGTGGGATTCATAAAGCAGTACGAGGCGACCAAATCCAAGCAGCACCCGGTCGGGATGACCGCGTTTGATAGCGGCCAAGCAGGGTCGATGGCGGCATTATGGGAGAGCCCGGCCGATTGGATCTCTCCGCAGGACGATGGTACGGCGGGCGACTTCAAGGATG
>CAZZPI010000095.1:0-7726 GCA_964655865.1 uncultured Nitrospiraceae bacterium | reverse complement strand
ATCCGCCTACGGCCGATGGACGGAAGGTGCTCATCACCGACACGGATCATCTCTGGGGAGAAGGCGGCGATCACCGCTGGGTGTGGAAGAGTTTCCTGCGCGTCCATAACCCGATCTACATGGATCGGATCTCCGTGCTCACCGGGAAGCCTGACGATGACCCGGCCGGTGCCTCCGGCGCGCGCCGTGCTATGGGTCACACGCGCCGTCTGGCCGAGAGGCTGGACCTCGCCGCGATGACGCCTCGCGATGACTGCGCCTCAACGAAGTACTGCCTGGCCCAGCCGGGCGAGGCGTACGTCGTCTACCTTCCTGCGGGTTCTGAAGCCACGGTAGATCTCACGGCAGCCGAGGGAGTTCTCGAAGTGGAATGGATCGACCCGGTCAATGGCACGGCGGAGAAGGCCGCTCCGATCGAAGGAGGCGCGCTCCGCACTTTCCGTTCGCCCCTTGACGGCGATGCCGTGCTGTATCTGCGGAGGAAGTGACGGGTGTCCTGGCAGCTATCTAGGCATTTTGGCCGAGCACCACTCGCCAGTCCCATTGAATTCGCCAAATCGGGTGGATTGGTCTGATCCGGCCATGTGTCCGCGAGATCAGTGGGCCTGATGCCGTTCACTCTGTTCCTTTGCAATGCCAACCCGGAAGGCCCACCATCATCACCTTCCAGTAGGCGCCTGCCTGCACTCCGGTGCCAGGTTTGTCCGGTCGTTTTTTGTCATCCCCGAGGATTTGTCTCGGTGGCACGATAGGTTGGCATCTGCCGATGAGGGCATTGCTCTTGCTCAGCTACATCGGCATGGTCCTTGAGTGCCCACGTCAATCGTGACCAAGAACACGAAATCCGTGGGGTGGCGAAATCGGTCTTTGATCGATGCACTTAACGCTCGCCACAGAAATCACATCTTATAAGCGGTAATGAACACGGGGGTCTGCCATGATGCGCCGCAACATACGCATTCAAGCGGGCCACACAGTGAGGCGGTTCAGGGAATCCGTCGTAGGGCTCTCCGTCATCATCTTCAGCCTCGGGCTCATCGGGCAGGGATTGTTTCTAGCCAC
Source organism: uncultured Nitrospiraceae bacterium (assembly GCA_964655865.1). Taxonomy (GTDB): domain Bacteria; phylum Nitrospirota; class Nitrospiria; order Nitrospirales; family Nitrospiraceae; genus JBBIJI01. The sequence continues at coordinate 6,664 of CAZZPI010000095.1, read as the reverse complement.
TCCGACCATCCTCTCTGCCCACGAGGGTGAATCTCACACTGCTTCCTCTCGACATTCGCTCATCTCGCGAGATCGCGGCAGTCTCGGCGACGGAGGGGGGAGCACAGTGGGAGTGATCGAAGATCGAGGATCGAGCTTGCAAAAACCTGCTCAACGGCGCGCCACGACCAAGAAGTCGCGCGGACTCTTGAAGGCTCCTGCCGCCGTCCCCGTTCAACCAAGCGGCCCAGGCTTACGGCCTGGCGAAAGAGGAACGAGCGAGGATTCGGTTCCCCCCTCTGCCTCAAGTGAGATGAAACAATCGTCTCACCTCGACACAACCTCCAAGACCTCTTCAATGAGCGACGCTTTTGTCGGCGGCTCCAGCATAGTGGGCTCTTCAATGGGAGGCGCGGTCGGTACTTCCTCCACCGCCTCCGCGAGTCGTCCCACTGGAACGACCATGGGCTCATTCGGTGCGGTGGGGTCGACCGTGCTGCCCTTCGCCTCGGCCACAGGGGGCGAAGCCGCGATCAAAAAGCCGGTCGGCGCCGGATTACAGCGCCTCTTGAACAAAGCACCGATGCTGGAAACCATCCTCATTGAGCCGATCACGATTCCCGCGCCTCCGCCGGCAGCTCCTGCACCGACGCTGGGGCCGCCGGCACCCGGGCTTCCTTCAGCTCCGGCCAACTGGATCGCGTATCACGTGTTGAACCGTCTGTCCTTCGGCGGCACTCCCGATCAGTTAAACCGAGTCGCCGTCATGACGCCGACCGAAGCGCGGGACTGGGCGACCCGCTTTATGAAAGAGCAGCTTGAGCTGGATCCGACGCTCCCGTGGCCGACGAACCTCCACAGCACATCGCCGCTGCCGCCACCCGTGCGCCTAGAGGACTCGGCGACCGAGACGTTGCTCAGCCAAGACAAATTTGACTGGCCCGCCGACAGCAGCGATGCGAGCGTGCTGTCGCCCTCGCTCAGCCAGCTCCAGGACCATGACCTCATCCGCAAATTCCACAGCCGACGCCAGTTGCTGGAGAAGATGGTGTACTTCTGGGACAACCACTTCAATACCAACTATCGGACCCATGGGAAGGGGCAGTACGAATTGATCGAAAATGAGGCGTTCCGATCGCTGACGTTCGGCAAATTCGTGGACCTCCTCATGGCAAGCGGCAAGAGCGCGGCCATGATGATCTACCTCAACACCGACGTGAACGTAAAGGAGAGCCCGAACGAAAACTATGCACGTGAAGTGCTTGAGTTGCACACTCTAGGCGTGGACGCCAACGGCAATCCGAACGGCTATACCCAGGCCGACATCGTGGAAGCCGCCAAAACGTTCACCGGCTGGGACAACACCAACGACGTGCGCGGCGGCTTTCGCTTCGTCTCGAGCCGCCACAGCCCCGGCAGCAAAACTGTGCTCGGGAACGTGATTCCCTTCGACGGCAGCGGTCCGAGCGAAGGGGAGCGCGTACTGCAACTCGCCGCGGCGCACCCCTCGACCGCCCGGCATCTCGCGAAGAAATTGTGCGAGTATTTTGTCAGCGACAGCCCGTCTCAAAGTTTGGTCACTGAAGTGTCGTCCGTCTTTACCGATTCGGGCGGGGACATCAAGAAGGTACTGATCGCAATTTTCACCTCGGCCGACTTCAACGACGTTGCGAACTACCGGAGTCAAATCAAAACGCCGCTCGAATTCATCGTCGGCCTCTATCGAAATCTAGGCGTGTGGTCGTCGCGAGACCCCTTCCGGAACCGGTTGGTCGCTACCGGCCAATCTCTCTATGAGTATCCACCGCCGACGGGGTTCAAGGAACATTCCGTCGAATGGCTCAATACCAACGTCCTTTTCAATGAAACCAGCTTGGCGTTTGAGTCGACCATCTCCGGATTCGGTTCCACCATCAGTTACGGCACGGGTGGAGGTAAGAGCCGGACCTGGATGCAGAATCTCGGCTTCGGGACGGAAGCCGATGTGATCGGATTCCTGACGAACCTGACTCTCGATCGACAGGTCACGACGACCGAGTATCAACTCTATCTTGATACGTTGCGGGAAGGGATTCCGGCGGGCAGAACCTTCGATCTCAATGACACGACCCGAGAAGATGCGATCGATCGATTCCTGGCCACTATCTTGAGCAACCCCCGGTATCTGTACCAGTGAGGTCCCCCATGAGTACCAAGAGACCGATCCAGGTTATGCCTGTTCGAGAGACCGGCGAAGACCCGCCGGCAAACGCTTGCTCCTGCTGCTCGACTACACCTGACGTAGCACTCTCCCGCCGGACCTTTCTGAGGCGTGTGCTCGGGACGGCCGGTTCAGTCCTGGCGACGAGTCTCGTCCCGAATGCCTTACTTCGTTTCGGGGCCGCCTTCGCGGCAACCAATGCCGGGAAGACATTGGTGGTCGTGTTTCAACGCGGAGGCAATGACGGACTGAACACCATCATTCCCTACTCCGACCCACAGTATTACGTGATGCGGCCTCAGCCGTCCAACGGAGGCATCGGCGTGGTGCCGCCCGGCGGCGGGGCCGGGGCCGGCCTCGACCTGCCGGGCACGGGATTCGCTCTGCACCCAGCCCTTCAGCCCTTTTTGAGTCTCTATACCAACAACACCCTGGCCGCCGTAACCACGGCGGGGTTCGCCAACACATTGTCTCACTTCACGGACCAAGACACGATCGAGCATGGTGTCTTCACCCTGCAAGACGGATGGCTCAATCGGTATCTGCAAGCCGTTCCCTCGCCTGTCACCCCGACGCTCCGTGCGGCCGGATTCGGGTCCGATCTGGCCGATTCCCTCAGGGGCGTAGTGCTCGTTCCCGCAATGTCGAGCCTCAGTGCTTTGAGCTTTTCCCGGCTGGGAGGTTCACGAACGAGGCTGGAGGGGAATCTGCGGGCCATTTATGGCCAGGACCCCCAGCTCACGACGACGAATCCATTTCGGCAAAGCACACACGCCTTGGGACCAGAGATGCTGGACAAGATCAGAGCGATCGAAGCGATCGGGCCGGCCGTTCCCCAAAACGCCGCCATCTATCCCAACACGACCTTTGGGCGGCAGCTCCGTGATATCGCCCACATCATCCGATCGGGGCTCGGCTTGGAAATCGCCACGGTGGACATCGGCGTATGGGACACGCATGATGACCAGGGCGCCGGCGGTACGGCTGGAAATCGGCAGTCTGCGCTCTTCACGGATTTTGCCGGCTCGATCAGAGCCTTCTACGACGACCTCGGCGCCAGGATGAGTAACGTGGTGTTAGTCACCTGTACCGAGTTCGGTCGAACAGTGAAACAGAACGCGAGCGGAGGAACAGATCACGGCAGGGGATCGGTGTGGTTTGTTTTGGGAGGCTCCGTCAAAGGTGGGCTCTATCACGGAGTCGGTGGATTCCCTCCCTCCCTCACCGCGGCGAATCTGGCTGACGGCCGATACATTCCCCCCCGTGTCGATTTTAGGGACATCTTCGCCGAAATGTTAGTCAAACATTTCGGCGTCACGAACTCCGAACTGGCTGGAGTCCTCCCGGGCCATACCTACACACCGGTGGGGTTCTTCGCGTGAAGCAGGACTAATACGCGTCAGCGGCGCAGCGAAAGCCTGTGCCGCTCGGGCGGCTGTCGATGGTGCCCCAGTCGCGGTCGCTCGTGCGCAGACTCTTCGCCGGCTTCAGCCAAGAGCCCCCGCGCATCGATTTGATCGCCCCTCGCTGAGGTCCTTGCGGATCAGATGATGGCGCCGACCGATAGTAGTTCGGATCGAACCAATCCTGGACCCACTCGGCCGCATTGCCCGCCATGTCGAGCGCGCCGTAGGGGCTCGCCCCTTGGGGAAAGCTTCCGACCGGCAGAGTCAAGACTTCTCCCTTGAGCCCTTTCTCTTTTGAGACACGGGCGCCCTCTCCTTTCAACCAGAAGGCATCCCAATCCGCGCCGCTCTCGAACTCCACGGTGCGTCCCGCCCAGTAACTCACGCTGTTGGCCTTCGTAAGATCCCACTCGTTTCCCCAGGGGTAGATCCGTCCGTCCGTACCCCGCGCGGTCTTTTCCCACTCCGCCTCCGTCGGCAACCGCTTATTCAGCCACCGACAATAGGCGACGGCATCCTCCCAGCTCACGTTCACGACCGGATGGTGCTCGATGCCGTGCATCGGTCGTCCGTTCTCCCACAACGTGGCGGCTGACCGGACGTTTTCCGGAATGCGATGACCCGTCGCCTGGACAAAGGACAGATACTCCCCGTGCGTGACCTCATGACGATCGATTTGAAAGGCGCTGACGAACACACGGCGCTGCGGCCGTTCGTCCTCAAAACCTTCGGCTCCCGCCGGACTCCCCATGACAAACTCGCCAGCCGGCACCAGCACCATGTCATCCGGCGGAGATGACCCGATAGCCGCTGGCCGATAGCCAAAGGCGAAAACAGGAACAAGCAAGAAGGGGAGTAAAGTGAGCGGGCGCAACGATCAGGGTTTCTTCAGGCCGCAAGCTTTGGCGACGGCGTCCCGGTACTTGAGCCACAGGGAGAGCGATTTCCTGAGACAGCTCAAGACGGCTTCCTGTTGCTGCGCGGTGATCGCATGGTTGACGACCATCACATAGGCATCCTGGCGGTGCCCCGCCTCGACCTTCTGGTGCGCACGAATCAGGTCCATGTGGTCCAGCGAGACCCCGTGGTGGCGCACCAGCGGGTGATCCCTAACGTAGGCTTCAATCTCGTCCTGGCTCTTCGGTTTGCTCGGCTCGAGAATCTCTTTCCGGTCTTTGACGCTGCCCTCGACGAAGATCGCCAACGCCGCGGCCCCGACCACCCAGTCCCGTCGATTTGAGACCCGGTCCAGCCAATGTCGATAGGTTCTTGCGGCGGGCAGCAGGGTCACCCGTTCAAACTCCTCCGCCTTATAGCCAAGGCCGCTCATCATCTCGTGAAACAGCTCCGGATGCGACCGTCCAACGGAAAGGCCGCCTGTGTCTTCCTCGTAGATATTCGCCGCCAGCATCCGGCGAACCGACGGCGGTGGGTTCTGTCCATGCACGCGCGCGAGCAGGACGGGGAAGTCGCGGACATAGACGGCATATTCCTGCTGAAAGTGGATCTTCAGTTGGTCTTTCGTCAGCGTGCCCCCGGCGAAGTAGGGCCAGGCCCAATGATGTTTCTGATCCATGATGCTCAGAATTCGCTCGCAAAATTGTGCGGACGTCAACGCGCGCTTTGCCATGCCTTGCCTTCTCCGATAAGGGCTCGATACAATCCGCTCACCATACAATCAGGCGAATGGATCCGATCACCATTCAGAACCCGGATGACATCCTGAACCTGCTGGCCGACGTGGCCCTGCGAGGCAAAGGATTTACGACGGAATCGCTTTTGGATTATGTCTTGGAAGAGGGATTTACGGAGCCGATCTATCTGAACGCCAGCGGAGAAGATCCCGACGCCTTCTATAAAGGACGCTCGAACGCCTGGGCCATTTATCAGGTGCGCGAGTGGAAGCGAGTTTTGACGGTATCGGGAGGTCGCGGCAAGGAACGGCGCGTCCAGATCACCGAAACGCCTTGATCGACACCCTGTAGACCTGAGATGTGCAACCCGTAGCATGTGCCTCATGGCTCAGTGTATGGGGCGTCCAAGTAAAATGCAACGAATCTGACGTGTTTGGACGACGTGTTCGATGGCGATCCGTGAACCGAATCCAAAACGAGGGACACGAATCGAGTCATGAGGCGTCGAGTGTTGGTCGCTCTCGGCACGATCTGTTTCGCGGCGCTTGTCGGCGCACTCTGGCTATGGCCCGTTGTCAATGCGGTGGAGACCGGCAAGAGCCCGGAGTATCCCGATCTCCAACCGAGAACGTACGCGAGCCCGGCGGAGCGCGCGTTCGAAACAGCTCGCAAAGTAGCGGGCCAGTTGCCGAGGTGGAAGGTGCTCACGTATCAGTTCAGCCCGATGGAGATTCGGGCCGTCGCCAAGACACCGCTCTGGGGGTTCATCGATGAGGTCACGATCCGCGTGAACGCAGAAGAAGAACGGGCCGTCGTCAATGTCCGTTCCGCCTCGAAAGTCGGCCGCTGGGACTTCGGACAGAACGCAAGAAATGTGCGTGTGTATATCGAGGCGTTGGATCGGGCGATGGAAGGCAAGAATGTCGCGGGCTCACCGTAAAGTACGCGAGGGGTGGATGTCGAGCATGGTGAAGTTGACCGAGCCGTCCAATGTCGGAGAGCTGGCGGTCATCAAAAGTCTGTTGGATGTGAACGACATTAGCTATGTCGTGAGGCATGAGCACGTCAGCAGTCTCTATCCCGGCGTACCGTTTCTCGCCTGCTGGGTGATGGTCGATGAACGGGATTTCAGCCGCGGCACAGAGTTGTTGAGCCGGCTACGTCTTCCGATCCGAGAGGCGAGCTGAGCCGTCTCCCTCAGTGGACCGTTTACCCGGGCCGGACGTGCTAGGCTTTGCGGGCGCCGGTTTGGTAGGAATGCGCACATCCGAGCCTCGGAACCACCCGCCGACAAGATTGCCTTCTTCGAAGTACAGATAGCGATGCGTGACGACGGCGGAGCTTTCCCAGTCCTCAAAGATCCATTCCTCTCGACGAATCCCATCGTCGGTGAAGGAGACGTTCATCGTGTTCGGTGATCCCCAGGCCTGGAGCACTTGTTCCCT
>CAZZPI010000094.1:0-8119 GCA_964655865.1 uncultured Nitrospiraceae bacterium | reverse complement strand
ACATTCCACATTGAACATTGAGCATTTATGAAATCTGTTTTGTACATCTTCCTTCCCTGTAAGAAGGTCTATCCCATCGGGGTGACCTATCTGGCGGATTTTATCCATCGGCGCAAGCCCGATATCCGGCAGCGGATCCTCGACTTATCCTTGTATCCGACCTCGCAGCGAAGCCAGGCGGTGCGCGAGGCTGCGGTTGCCTTCCAACCGGACCTTGTCTGTTTCTCCTGGCGGGATATTCAAATTTTTTCCCCCCATGAGGGCGATGCGTCGCTCGAACATGCGTTCAATTTTTACTTTGCGAGCAATCCGCTGAAGCGAGTCCTGGCATCCTTCCAAGGCCTGAAAGAGCTCTATCGTTACTACAGCCACATCCGCGCGAACCTGTCGTACCCTTGGCTCATCCGCAAGGAATTCCCCAAGGCACAGATCATGATCGGGGGCGGCGCCTTCACCGCGTTCGCCGATCAGCTCATCGAGAAGCTGCCGGAAGGGACGATCGGCATTCTCGGCGAAGGCGAGGACGCGATTCTTAAGGTTCTGGAGGGCCATTCGCTCGATGGGGAACGCTATATCCTCCGCCAAGGCACAAAGGTCTTAAAAGGCAAGCAGCGGGCTCCAGCCTTGTTAGATGCCCTCACTGTCGACCTGCCCTATCTGACCTCGATCTTCCCGCAGTACCGCGAGTACCTCAGCGAATCGATCGGGGTGCAGACCAAGCGAGGATGTCCCTACGATTGCGCCTTTTGTCTCTATCCATATATAGAGGGCAAGCGTGTCCGGTACCGGCCCCCGGAGATGGTGGTTCGGGACATCTCGCAACATTACCACCAGTGGGGCGCCCGCCGGTTTTGGTTCACCGATGCCCAGTTCATCACAGGGAAAGAAGCCTATCCCCAATGCACGGAGATCCTCGAGCGGATCATCAGCGAGAAGCTCGACATCGAGTGGTCCGGCTATATCCGGACGTCCTTGATCAGCCCCGAGTTGGCCAAACTGATGGTACGCTCGGGCGTGGGCGATCTGGAAGTGGCGATCACATCCGGCTCACAGGAAGTGCTGAACAACCTCCACATGGGCTTCAAGCTGGAACGGTTGTACGACGGCTGCCGCTACCTGGCCGAGGCCGGATTCAAAGGCAAGGTGATCCTCAATTACTCGTTGAACAGCCCCAAGGAGACGGAAGAGACGCTATTGCAAAGTGTCCACTCCTATAAGACGGTCGCCTCTATCCTTGGCGAAGACCGAGTCTTCCCCTTGATGTTCTTCCTGGGCATCCAACCCAACACGGATCTCGAGCACCGGTTACTCGAAGAAGGGTATCTCTCGGCCGGCTACAACCCGCTCATGCTGACGCCGACCAGCATCCGGAAGCTCCTCTATAATCCGGCCCCGCTCAACAAAATCATCGCCAAGGCCTGCCTCACTGCCTGGGAACGGAAGCATGGAAGCCGAGACCCCCGGAGGTGGACCGGGTCGCTTTCCCAGACGACCGGCACAACCCAGTATGCCGATAACAGCCTGATCAAAGGGATAGAGGGCAACTCCGGGCGGGAGGCGCTCCTGACCTTGGAAGAGATCATCCGCTCCCGACGACCTGCCCCGGCCGCCTCCCCGCTCTCTGTAGCAGCTAACAGCCAATAGCTTATAGCGAATAGCACGAGCGATGAGGTGCTGCTCGCTACCAGCTATCAGCTCCTGGCCAATTGCTTATCGAGCCAAAGCTTGCTTTCCGAATTTGGCCGGTGCTAATATGCCCGCTCGTTTCGGGGGCTGGTGTGTTTAAGCACTTGGATTTTCTCACCTTTATGCCGGATGTCCCCGAAGCTCCGGGCTCCTCAAGGAGGCACCTCGATGTATAAGACGATCTATATCCCGGTCGACAACTCCGACTATTCGAACGTCGCGGTCGAGACGGGAATCTACTTCGCGAAAACCTTCGGCTCGAAGATCGTCGGGAGCCACGTCTATGCCGCGAAGATGCACGACAAACGCTTCAAGCAGATGGAGGCCGGTCTCCCCGAGGAATATCATGACGAGAAAGAGCTGGACCGCCAGCGCCAGATCCACGACTCGCTGATCACGCGCGGGCTCCAGATCATCACGGATTCCTACCTCGACTTCGTCGACAAGAAGTGCACGGAGGCCAACTTACCCGTAGAGCGCCGGTCCCTGGAGGGACGGAACTGGAAGGTGCTGGTCGAGGATATCAACAGCAACGGCTATGACCTCGTCATCATGGGCTCGCTGGGCGTCGGCGCGGTGAAAGACAGCGTGATCGGCAGCAATACCGAGCGTGTGGTGCGCCGGGTGCGGAACTCCGACATGCTCGTCATCAAACAGACGCAGCCCATGACGAATGGGAAGATCGTCGTGGCGGTAGACGGCAGCCCCTATTCGTTCGGCGGGCTGATGACCGGTCTCGCGCTGGGCAAGGCGTTCAACCGACCGGTCGAGGCGATCTCCGCCTTCGACCCCTACTTCCATTACGCCGCTTTCCACAGCATCTCCGGCGTGCTCAATGAAGAAGCCGGCAAAGTGTTCCGCTTCAAGGAACAAGAGAAGCTGCACGAAGAGATCATCGACAGCGGCCTCGCGAAGATTTACCAATCACATTTGGATATCTCGCGCGAGCTCGCCCAGGCCGAGCAGACCGACATCAAGACCACGCTGCTCGACGGGAAGGCCTTCGAAAAAATCGTCCAGTACGTCCGCAAGGAGATCCCCTGGCTGCTGATCGTCGGCCGCATCGGCGTCCACAGCGACGACGACATGGACGTCGGCAGCAACACCGAGAACCTGTTGCGCAGCGCCCCGTGTAACATTCTAATCTCCAACCGCAAGTACGTGCCGCCGATCGACACCCAGGCCGAGTACACCATCGCCTGGACGGAGGAAGCGCTCCGCCGTATGGAGAAGATCCCGGTCTTCGCCCGCGGGGTGGCGAAAACGGCCATTCATCGCTACGCCATCGAAAAAGGCCATACCATCATCAGCAACACCGTCGTCGACGCTGCGGTCGGGCACATTCTCCCGAAGGGCGCGATGGAGGCGATGCGCGCTTTGGGGGGCAACCTCGCCGCCGCCGGCGTGGACCGCAACAAGATGCAGGCCGATGATGCGGTGGCCCAGGACCTGATGGGCTCCACTCTCAGCGGCATGATGACCCAGATCGTGGAGGAAAAGCCGAAGCCGGCGAGCACCACGCAAGCCTACTTGGATCGCATGAGCCAGAACTACTTCGTCTGCGACGGCTGCGGCTACATCGGCAAGGGCGACATGCCCGTGAAGTGTCCGGTCTGCGGCGCGGAAGGGGCGAGATTCAAGCTAGTCGACAAGGCCATCTTCGAAGCGGCGGCCAAAGCCGAGGGCGAGCTTGAAACCGACGTGGCCTACGACGACGTGCCGATGCAGTGGACCAAGGACGCCAAGGAAGCGATCCGCGCTGTCCCGGCAGGATTCCAGCGGCGCCGCGCGAAGGCCAAGATCGAGAAGAGCGCCCGCAAGCTCGGCATGACGACAATCACGCTGGAGTTCGCGGCGCCCATGATCAAGGAGGCGGCTTCCGAAGACTACACCCCGATTTTTGCCAATAAGGGGACCGGCACATCGGAAGAAGCGGAGGCCAAACTCGCCGCCGCCTCGAAAGGAAACGGCACGAACGGGAACGGCACCCATGACAACGGGAACGGCCACGCAGAACCGTCGCGCTATACCTGGACCGACGAGGCGCAGGCCCGTTTGGAGCGGGCGCCCGAAGGATTCATGCGCGACTGTACCCGGGCGTTGATCCAAAAGCACGCGGACAAGATCGGGACCACGGTGATCACCCTCGAAGTCGCCAACGAGGGCATCGAGCAAGCGAAAGGCTACATGGAAGAGGCGATGAAGACCGGCAACCTCAAGCAAATGATCGCCGAGCTCACGGGCAAAGCCCCCTCACGTTGAAATGAGAACTGTGGAATGAAGAATGTGGAATTGTCCGAAGAGTCTTCTCAACATTCGCGTATTTCATTCCTCACTCCTCATTCCTAATTCCACATTGCACCTAATCTATGGCTAAGTCTCTTCCGATTCTGAATGTCCCGTCGCCGGCGGGCATGTTCGGGGCCTTGCGACAGCAGGTCACCGAATATTTTGACGGCCGCACCGTCGACGACTTCAAGCCGTACTTGATCGCGCTCAACCTCACGAAGCGTTGCAACCTCAAATGCGCCCATTGCTACCTGGACGCTACGACGAAGGCCGGCGGCGGGGCTGATGAACTGACGACCGAGGAATGCTTTCGCCTTATCGACCAGATCGCCGCCGTCAACAAGGGATGCCTGCTCGTCATCACCGGCGGCGAGCCGCTGGTGCGGCCCGACATCCTGGAGATCGCCCGCCACGCCGTGACGCTCGGCTTCATGGTCGTCTTCGGCACGAACGGGATGCTGATCGACGACCGGATGGCCAAGACCCTGGTCGAGATCGGCGTGATGGGCGTAGGCATCAGCATCGACTCCCTCCACCCCGAGAAGCACGACCGGTTCCGCGGCGTGCCCGGCGCGTGGAAGGGCGCGGTTGCCGGGATCGAAGCCAGCAAGCGCAACGGCCTCCAGTTCCAAGTCCACTTCAGCGCTCAGCCGATGAACTACCAGGAGCTGCCGGCGGTTATCGATTGGTCCCATGACCTGGGGGCGCGGGTCTTGAACGTCTTCTTTATGGTCTGTACCGGCCGCGGGGAGGAGCTGACGGACATCACTCCGCAGCAATACGAGGAAGTCCTCGGCTATCTCGTCAATTGCCAGGACCGGTACAAAGGCATGCTGGTCCGCGCGCGCTGCGCACCTCACTTCAAACGGCTGGCTTACGAGAAAGATCCCAACTCTCCGATCACGAAGGCCACCGGCTACATGGGCGGAGGATGCCTGGCGGGAACGAACTACGCTCGGGTGACGCCCAACGGTGAGCTAACCCCCTGCCCCTACATGCCGCTCTCGGCCGGCAACATCCGCGACACCAGCTTCGTCGACTTGTGGGAGAAGTCGGACATCTTCAACTCGTTCCGCTATCCGCAGCTCAAAGGAAAATGCGGCGATTGCGAATACAGCGACATCTGCGGCGGCTGCCGTGCCAGGCCCTACGTCGACCACGGCGACTGGTTGGACGAGGATCAGTGGTGCCTCTACACACCCAAGGGCGGCGACAAGGTGCGCGTGGCGTTCAATACGCCGGAAGACGCCGCGGTGACCTGGGACGAAGCCTCACAAACTCGACTGAGCCGCATCCCCTACTTCCTCCGCGCCATGGTCAAGAAGGGGGTCGAGCGCCACGCGCGCGAGAACGGCATCGCCCTCATCACCGTCGAGCTGATGGAAGAACTCAGAAAAAAACGCTTCGGTAACGACGCACCTGTCTTCAAATTCTGAATGTGGAATGAGGAATTAGAAGTCAAGAATTGGGGGTTGCCCTGAGATTTCAATTCCACATTCCTAATTCCACAGTTCTAATTCCATAAGAGATGGACGCCCTTCAGAGCATCGCCGCCGACACCAACCAACTCGTTAAGATTCTCAACCATTGGTTCCACTTGCTGTCCGCGGTGATTTGGATCGGCGGCCTGGCGTTCCTCGTCATGGCCGTGACACCGGCGTTGCAACGGGGCGTGCCCAAGCAGTACGTGAAACCGATCACGGACGCCTTCTACCGCTACTACAAGCGGGTGGCCGGCGCCCTGCTCGTGGTGCTCCTGTTCACGGGCGGGATCAACCTCCATTACGTCAACCAACTACTGATCTCACAGACGGGCGACGGCGTCCAACATCACGCTAAGTACCTGACGGTCTTCTTCATCAAACTCTTCCTCGTCCTCTGCCTCTTGACCCTCTTTCTGTACACCGTCATCTTCCAACCTGATTCCGAGGAGCAGGCGCAACAGGAAGAGACCTACGAAGCCGTTCCCTACCAACGCGCGGCCTTGTGGATGGGATTTTTCATCATCCTCTGCGCCGCCGCAATGAAACATCTGCATCAGTAGCTCAGGCCGGCCTCTGATGGCTTCGGCTTGAGAAATCCAAGACCGGCTGCTAAGCTGACCTAAGATTCGCAGCAGAACTACCGAGAGAACCATGGCTTCTCAGTCCCGTCCAGTCAAATACACCGTCGAAGACTATCTCCTCTTCCCAGACGACGGGAAACGCCACGAAGTGATCGATGGAGAACACTACGTGACGCCTTCGCCTAACACGAAGCATCAGCGCATCGTCCGCAACTTACTGTACACTCTACACAGCTTCGCGACGCGCCACCGCTTGGGCGAGGCGTTCGCTGCCCCATATGATGTCATTCTATCCGAGGTCGACGTGGTAGAACCGGATTTGCTGTTTGTATCGGCCGCCCGGGCAGCCATCATCACTGAAAAAAACGTCCAAGGCCAGCCTGATCTCGTGGTCGAGGTAATCTCGGAGGGCACAAGAAGGACAGACGAAGTGGTCAAGCGGAAACGATACGAACAGTTTGGGATCAAGGAATACTGGATTGTGGACCCCGAGCTTGAAACCGTTAAGGTCTATCGCATGACCGAAAAGGGGTATGTCCGTACCGCTGAGTTGTCCAATGAAGCGAAGGACTCCCTCACTACTCCGTTGCTTCCGAACCTGTGCCTCCCTCTCGCTGAGCTTTTTTCGTAACCGCTGTTCACCTGTTGGGGCGCATCGCGCCGTGCCGCCGCAATGAAACATCTGCATCAGTAAGCTGGCTCCGAGCTTCTCACGCCCCACAACTCCTTCCTTTTTCTCAATCCGAACGGACCTACTGTATCTCGGCATCTGTATCCAACCCGATACCCCCTGTCACGAATTAGATACGGGCCTCGCGCAGGCGGCTTCCTAAACAATTAGGCCCTCGAAAAAAACTGCTATTTCGAACTCAAGACAAATCAGTTGTTTGCGCCGAGCGGCGGTCCGACGCCTCGATACATATCCCTCTGGCACAAGCGTTGCCATCTCTTGCAGTCCAAGAGGGCACGGGTCGGTGAGCTACTACAAACATTTCTTAAACACATCCGAGGAGCTTCACCATGACGTTGATCGTGCTCATCTTGGCATTCGGTCTCATCTCACTCCTGGGCATCATGTTGGTATCAATCTGGAAGTAAGGCCAGGCAGATTCGGCGCAGGAAAAGCGGGCAACCGCTTGGGGAAAGTGCGGCTCTGAATTTGGAAATCCGAGTGAAGAGGTCTTGTGGACAACTCACCACTCAACACTCTTGCTCAGACCAGTCATGAGCCCCTGGCCTTGCGCCGCTTGGCTTTTTGCTCTGTGACCATCCTCATTCGGCGCGGCGTTGAGCTGGCCGGAAGCTCGACTGACAGCAGGCAGTCGAGACACCATGTGGGTCTCTGGACCGTGCCCATCCAGAGCACAAGCCGCCTCGACGCCGACGCCGTAGGGGCAGCGTCTTCTCACGACCCAGAGGGCGCTGCCCCATTCTTATTCCTTCTTTTCCCCTCTCCATTCGCTCGTCACGCAGGAGTGACGTACTGCACCAGTACCTGGGCGACATGCTTGAAATGGGCGTCAGTCGTCAAAATGGTCAAGCCATACTGCATGGCGCTGGCTGCAATCCAAAGGTCATTGGTGGGAATTGGCCGGCCGATAACCCAGAGCGCATTCAGAATGACGGCGTATCGTTCGGCAGTTTCCTCATCCATGCCCACCACGTGGACACGTGGCGATGCAAGAAACAGCTTCAGCGTTTTCTTGTTCTTCTCGGCATGCCGACCATGCTGGAACCCAGCCTGCAGCTCACCCAATACGATCGGGTTCACAGAAATCGAGTCCGCCTCTTGGAGAGCCTCCTTGACGCCCTGATGCCCGCGCATGAACAAGGAATACGCCGACGTGTCGAGTAGAATTCGCATTACTTCCACAGGTCCGGATCAATCGCCCGTTGCTTGGCGAGGGCCTTGTCGAACGCCGCAGCGTCGTCCTCGGTCCACGATCCGCACAGGTCGTCGAGATCATGATGCAGTTCTGCGCGCTTGGTCTTGCCCTCGGTCAGATACTCTTCGAGAAGACTCAGGACGGCTCTGTTCACACTCGTGCGCTTGCCTCGTGCTCGTTGCCGGATCGTCTT
>CAZZPI010000093.1:0-8198 GCA_964655865.1 uncultured Nitrospiraceae bacterium | reverse complement strand
CGAATCGAACGCGGTCTGAAGTCGTTGAAGGGCGGGCTTCCCGCCCAGCTCGTGAATGACGTTTTGCTCGGCCCGAGTGACCACGTAGCGGTCCCCGATCGGCCGGCAGCCCTGCGAAATGATCGTCTCTACAGTGACGGGACCGGCCATCCTGACGCCGACGGCACCGCCATCGTAAGCCTGTCCAGCCAAGATCATCCGATTTTCTCTCGCGCCACGGCCTCCCCCCGCTAAGCCGCCGACAACCGGAACACCGTGATATTGTTCCCCGAGCATGTTGAGCAATTCCTGAACCGGCGTCGTGAACGGATCGGCCAGCAAAATGATCGAGCTCAGGCGATTCGGGAGCTGGGACACGGTGGAGGGCGAGTCGACGACGAACCGGTCCAAATCGGACGCAAACGTAATCCGCAGCGGCAACAGCTCGACCTCGGGCAGGTGCGCGGCCCAGAGGACTACCGCCGGCTCCCGCTCGAGCTCTTCGGACTCCCCGATGACTCCTTCTCCTGTGCAGCCCAGCAGGAGCGCGCCAGATAATTCTCCAGCCAGCCTCTCCAACAACTCTTCCAGTCGCGGTACATAGTGCGGTGAGCAGAAGAGAAAGGCGAGATCGATACGATCCTGGTCGAGCCGCGCACGGGCTCCCCGTATCAGTTCCGGTGCAGTCTCTCGCGGGACGGGTGAACGCAAGAGCACGGAGGCGAACCGAAGCGTCGAGGACCGAGATGCCGGCATGCCGATGTTCACGACTTTACATCTTCCTACCGTGGAGAGTCAGGATGGGCGGCCTGTTCGAACGCCCTAACCACCGGGATTCATGCGCTCGGCGCGTTCCTTAGCCAGCTTCTTATAGTAGCGCCACATGTATGAATGGTAATCATCCAACTGAGCGAGCAGATAGTGCAGCTCGGTCGGGTCTTCTGTTTCGAGGGCGCGGGTGAAACGCGACTTTAGAAAGTCGGCAAAGGCCCGCGTCTTCTCGATGGCGGTCATGAGCCTAAGCCCCCCGCCGATTTGGTAGTCGTTCATGAGCCCTCGAAAGCCTCCGATGAGCTGGGCACGTCAGAATACCGACGCGGCTCCCAGAATTGCAAGCGAAGAGCGCGGAAGTCTCCTCCACCCTATTGACTTGGCTGCGGCGATTTCAGTAGCGATCGCAAGCGGGAAAGCGAAATCGCTTCCGCGATGCGGCCGTCGCGTCCGACCACGGTTGTGGCCGTCGTCAACGCGTTGAGTACGGCTTCCTCCGTCGCCTCGACCGTCGCCGCAATGAGCGGATTGAGGTGCGTATCCGCTAAGTGCGTCAGCATGAATGTCCGAGCCTCCGGGTAATGAGGAATCGTATTGCCCGTGGAGAAAGCCAGCATGAAATCCCCGCTCCCGTGCCGCGCCGTGGAGCCCGTTCTCGCGAGCCCCAGCGCGGCGCGCTTCGCGAGCCTGGTCAATTGTCGTGCATCCAGTGGCGCATCGGTGGCGACGACGACGATGATGGAGCCCTCGCTCTGCCCCGGCAAGGGTGCCGCTGCGGCGGGGCCGCCTGACTCGTACAATCGTCCGACGGGAACGCCTCCCACGATCAGTTCTGGCCGACGGCCGTGGTTCGCGTTGACCAAGACACCGACGGTGTACCCGCCTTCCGCTTCAGGGAGACGGCGCGACGAGGTGCCGATCCCACCCTTGAATCCGTACGAAACCATTCCGGTTCCCGCGCCGACGCTGCCCTCGGCGACCGGGCCGCCGACGGCCTCATCCAAGGCCTTGATCACGTCTTGCTCCGACACGTGGCGGCCCTGAATGTCGTTGAGGCGGCCATCGTCGCATTCGGCGACGATCGGCGTCAGCGTGTCATCGGAGATTCCGATTTCCGGATACCGATGGATCATCCAACTCATGACCCCGTTGGCGACGCGCGGCACGTTTAAGGTATTCGTCAAGGCGATTGGGTATTCGAGAAATCCCGACTCCGCAACCCATGCCAAGCCCGTCATCTCTCCCGTCCCGTTCAAGACGAACGCTCCGGCGGGGACCTTCTTGTGCCAGACATCATCTCGCGGTATGACGACCGTCACGCCGGTTCGCACGGGACCTTCGCCGGGCCTGAGCGGACCGTCGCCACGAATCAGAGTGGTGTGTCCGACTGTCACCCCCGCGACGTCCGTGATCGCGTTGTGAGGACCGGGCTGATATCGCCCGATGATGATGCCTACATCGCGAGCGCGGAGCCGAGGTTCCTTCGGCTCCGTACCGCCGGAGAGTGAACTGTCGAGAACAATCAGGGCCAATGCGCATAACCATTGGAGTACCAGTGCCGCTCTTCGCGCGCGAGACTCGACTTGCTCCAAGGGTCTACACCTCATGGACGCTGTCTCGATGGGGAATCTGTACCTCGACTCCGGGATGTTCGGCTTGGATCGCCGCACCCAGCGACAGCGCCTGTTTCTCCTCCCCGTGCACGATGAAAATCTTGTCCGGCAGCGGATCGATCGCCCGGACGTAGGCGAGGAGATCGTTGCGATCCGCATGGGCGGACAGCCCGTTCATTTTCACGATCTGCGCGCGACGCGGCGTCGGGACGCCGAAGATGGGCACCACGTCCCAACCTTCCACCAACTTACGCCCGAGGGTGTGTTCGGCTTGAAAGCCGACGAACACGATGACATTGGCCTCGTCCTGAATCGCGTGCTTCAAATGGTGGAGGATTCGTCCGCCCTCGCACATGCCGGAAGACGCGATGATCACGCAGGGGCCTTTCAGCTCGTTCAGCCGCTTGCTCTCTTCGACCGTCGAGACGAACCGGATATAGCGGGCTGCGAATGGATCGCCGTCGGAGGTGAACGTCCGATAGGTCTCCTCGTCGTAACATTCGGGGTGTCTTTTGAAGACCTCGGTCGCTTTGGCGGCCAAGGGAGAATCGATGTAGATGGGCAAAGGATCGATCCGGCCCTCTGCGACCAATTCCTTGATCCGCATGACCAGCTCTTGCGTGCGGCCGACCGCGAACGCCGGCACGATGATCTTGCTTCGATAGGTCTTCGCGTGAGCGATCAGCTCTTGCGCCTTTGCCTTCATCTCCTCGCCGGCCTGTTCATGCAAGCGATCGCCGTAGGTCGATTCAAGGATGAGGACGTCGCAAGGCGGCGGAGGCTCCGGATCCCGCAGAATCGGCATATTCGAGCGGCCTAAGTCGCCGCTGAACAGCACGGTGGTCGTTCGTCCGCGTGCGGTGTACTTCACCCGAACGGCGGCCGATCCCAAGATATGTCCGGCGTCGTGGAATGACGCGGTGACTCTGGAATCAATCTTGAGGGGATCCCGGTATCGCGCGCCGACGAACCGGCGCGCGATCGCGCTCACATCGGCGGGGTCGAAAAACGGTCTGATGCACCCCCTGCCGCGCCGCCGCTCTTTCTTGTTCACGTAGGAGCAGTCGCTCGCTTGGATCTGGGCCGCGTCCTGCAACATGATCGCGGCAAGGTCCGCCGTAGCCTTGGTGAGGTGGACCTTCCCCGAGAAACCATGCCTCGCCAGCACGGGCAACGCTCCGGAATGGTCGATATGCGCATGAGAGAGGAGTACGGCGGAAATCGATTTGGGATCGAACCCCAAATCGCGATTCTGGCGGGCCGCTTCCTCGCGACGGCCCTGGAAGAGCCCGCAGTCCAACAGCAGACGACAGCTCGGCGCCTCGATGAGGTGTCGGCTGCCCGTCACCGATCGCGCTGCGCCATGAAAGGAGAGCTTCATGAAGGGGCTCTCACGCCGTGGTTCCGCGAGATGAGGTCCCAGGCTTCGTGAGCCGTTTCGGCGTAATGGAACAGGTGCAGGTCGCCCGCACTGATCAGCCCGTGCTCGACCAAGGCGGACCAATTGATCACCTGCTCCCAGAAGGCCTTTCCCACGAGCACGACCGTCACCCCGGTTACCTTGCCGGTCTGGAGCAGGGTCAGCGTTTCGAAGAGCTCGTCCATGGTGCCGAAGCCGCCCGGGAACGCAACGAGCGCCTTGGCACGCAGCAGAAAGTGCATCTTGCGCAGCGCGAAGTAGCGGAACTGAAAACACAGGCCCGGCGTTATGTAGGGGTTCGGTCGCTGTTCGTGCGGCAACGTGATATTGAGGCCGATCGACTTGGCGCCGGCATCGGCCGCTCCTCGATTGGCGGCCTCCATGATGCCGGACCCGCCCCCCGTGACGATCACATAGTCGCATCGACCGTCGGTCTGGCAGGTGGAGGAAACCAGCCGTCCGAACTCGCGCGCCTCATCGTAGTAGCGCGCCAGATCGAGCTGACGGCGTGCGATCGCGACCGCCTGCTGCCGCTCGGGATCGTCCGGTCTTCGAGCGACCTCAGCTTCCGCCTCCTCGATCCGCTGCTTCGCGAGAGCGGGCTCGACCAACCGGGCGCTGCCGAACACCACGATCGTCGATCGGATGCCCTCTTCCTGCTGGATCAGTTCTGGCTTGAGGAGTTCGAGCTGGAGACGGACGGGGCGAAGTTCGTCGCGGTTCAGGAATTCGAGGTCTTGATCTGCCCGATGGTAAGCCGCCGATCGGAGCACGGCGGCTAAGAGTTTCTCAGGATCTCCGGATGTTGGTCCCACAACCGCACATTATAACGGGAGGAAGAATAAGCGAACAACTGGGACGCTCGTGGCCTACTCGCCGAACGGCCAAAGTCTGAACCGTGAGGAACTGACGTGGAGCGCAAACGCTTTGCGTTGCACGACCAACCGTGAATCGCATACCACTTCGAACGCATCGCTTCCGAACCCCCCTCCGCCCAGCACCATGTCCGGCGAGAAGAAGGGAATGAGGAAGCGCAGGCCCCAGCCGAAGTCGACGCGAAAATATTTGCCGTCGCTGAAATGATACCGAGCGATGATCCAATCCTTGCTCTTAAGGATTTCGTCGGGCGAGCCAAGTGCGGCCGCCACGTCGGAGAGGCGCGTTTCCCCCTCCTGGATAAAGGCGACTTGACCCTGAGTGATCGGTTGGTTCAGGGAGAGGCGCTGCCACGCGATTGGGCCGCGAAGGCAGCCGGAGAGGGCCGGCATGAGAAGGCAAAGAAGCAACACACGAAAGGGGCCCGCGGTTCCCGCCCAAGGCCTCCGCGAGCCGGGGCTATTCACCGAAGGGCCAGAATTGCATTTCAAGCTCAGGCTTCTTCTTGCCAGCGACGATGTCTTCCACGATCCCGTTGCGATCAAAGAACACGAAGACGTCATCGCTCTTGATGTTGGTCCGCGAGAAGATGAGGACGAGGCCGGATTTCAGATCATAGTGGTAGTAGTGGAAGATCTCGTGCCCGTTGGCCTCCACGACACGCTCGGGAGATCCAAGCAACGTGGCGACCTCCGCCCGCGTGCTGATTCCCTTCTTGATCGCAGCCACGTCCATCGGTTTCACTTCCTCGCCGTAGTTCCCACGCACGAACGCGCAACCTTGCGCTGAGAGACACCACACACACAAGACCATCCGGAAGATCGCAGCTCTGTTCACGACGAGAGACTCCTTTCGGTATCCGTTCACGGCACCCCCTATGCTCCTTCTGCCTTGTGCCGAGACAAAATGAAGTCGTGTTCGAACACTTGATAGGTCGACCGCGTCATGCCGACCCGGTCGTACACGTGCTTAGCGATTTCGTTATCTCCCTCCACGTAGAGCCGGATGCCGCAGACGTCGTTCCGAGCCTTCGCTCGATCAACCACCGTCTGATGGATGCGGCGATAGACACCCTGCCGGCGCCAGGCCGGATCCACGTACACGCTCTGGATCCACCAGAAGCGCGCGTTCCGCCAATCGCTCCACTCGAAGGTGATCAACAACTGCCCGACGAGGTTCGGAGTCGCGCCGGGCAGTTCCGCCACCATGAAGAACCCATGCTCTGGATGCTCGAGCACAGACTGAGTGCCACGCCGCAGGCGGTCGCGGTCCAGATGCCGGCCCTCCGTTTCCAGTGCCATCGCCAGGCTGAAATCGACCAGTCGATCGAGGTCGTTGAGGGTGGCCTCGCGTACCTGCAATCGGTCCAGCATGGCGGAATCAATGGTCCCTGTGCGGGCTCGTCAGCCAACCCGCGAGAGGTTTGTAGATTCCCGCGGAAAATTCCATCTTCATGGCTTCTTCGGCTGGCAGGTTGATGAAACGGAGTTGGGTGTCCGGGACGAATGCGAGGTACCCGGTGAACGGGTGAATTGCGGTCGGAACGAACACCATGACCAACGTGGAAGAAGAGAACTGCTGAATCGCTGGGGGGGCCGACCCCATGACAAGCCCTAGCGCCCACAAGCCTTCTCGAGGGAAGGGAAAGGCCGCAACGGCACGTCGACCGAAGCGAGAGCGGAAGTTCAACAAATCGGTCATCCCCTTCAACGTGACATAAATGCTGCGAACCAGCGGAATGCTTTCTAGGATCGTCTCAGCCCATCGGACCAATCCCTGACCAATCACATGGGTGGCCATCACACCGGTCACGAGAATTAATCCGAGAAAGAGAATCCAGCCAAGGCCGGGAACGGACGATCGCAGACGAGTTCCCAAGACATCGGCGATCAACTCATCAATTGAGCTGAACAAGGTGGAGAGCACCAGAAAGGTGGCCCAGGTGGGGAGCAGCAAAAGCAGTCCGGTCAGGCAATAATGGCTCAGTGCTTTCAACATCACGTTGGGCGTCTCCGACGCCGCAAGTCTAGCAGATTCGGGACCACGAAATGAACAGAGTCTCGTGATCTGCTTGACCCTGAGCCGTTGATTCTTCTAAGCTAAGCATGGTTTGCAGCCGACGAGGGAGCGATCGCAAAATGAATCAAGACGCTCAGCAGAGAAAATTCAACGTCGACAAAGATCTGGTTGCGATTCTTTGCTGTCCCGAGACGAAGCAAACTGTGTCGCTCGCCGACGAGGCGCTCATCGAGCGAGTAAACGGCGCCATCGGACGCGGTGAAGTGAGAAACAAGGCCAAGAAGCAGGTCACCGAGCGGCTGGACGGCGGTCTACTCCGAGCGGACAAGAAGGTCCTCTACCCGATCCGCGAAGATATTCCCGTCATGCTGATCGAGGAAGCCATTCCGCTCGATCAGCTTCCCTGATCCGTCTCACTTATACAGGGATCCAACGCTGACTCCACGCGTGGGCTCTCTGCGGCGCGGGTGCCGTCGATCCTCCGGGTTCCGACCACCAAATCAGCGGGTGTAGTGTGGAGAAGAGGGATTGCCCGACCGTCTACTCCCTATCACGGGCGGAGCAGTCGGATGTCGGGACGCTCCGAATCGGTCTTGGAGCCGGTGGAGGTTCCGCACTCCATGCAGAGGTACTCATAGAGGTTACCTGACGGAAGGACGAGGAGGAGCCGTTCCCTCGTTGGCGTGGCCTGCCGGCATTTCGGACAATACAGCAAGGAAGCGCGAAGCGCGCCGAACTGATCACGTGGTGGCGCCGCGGGCTCGTCACTCCAAGCTCCTTGTCTCGGAGGAGACATTGCCTTGGGCCGTACTGGGAAAGGTGGTTTTCGAGGCCGGTCGGACATCGAGCGAATTCTATGGGCATTCACGGAATGGGTCAACTGGGTAGCGATCCCGGTGTCTGGAGTCCGGACTCCCGCCGTGGACTCTGAAGGTCATTTCCCTGGTCCTCAAGTCCTGTCCGCTTCGAACGGGTCGATACGCTCCAAGGGGATAGGGCAGGCGCGACGAGTCTGATAGACGCGACTAATCTGCCCAGGGCGCTAGAAATCGAGAGGGGGAGCCGCACCGGTCTCCTTGCGGCGCCGATGTGCGAGCCACCAAAGCGATCTGGTCACCTGGACAAGGCCGTACACCAACAGACCGATGAGAAGTCCGGTCAGGCCAGCCGTCTTCCAGGGCCACACCTCAGGCGCATGAAGGATCACGCCAAGCGCGATATGTCCCCCGACGCCTAGGCAGAGCGCAAAAATAATCCACTCGCGGATCATGATGGCCGGGTCATACGAAGAGAGCCGCAGCTCTAATCCTACGATGGCGCAACCGGCGGGCTCAAGTAGCGAAGCGTACCCCAGTGGAGGCGGGGCATTGTGACGAGGTCTCTGCCGGGAAAGAGACGAACGTAGACGATGCCGCGGTGGACTCTGACTAAACGGAGCTCTTCGCCGACTCGATTTCAGTCGCGGTGATAAGGCTGGACAGATAGTCGGCCACGAAGTTCAGGGCCTCCTCCCGTCCATC